>JALUXV010000104.1 GCA_027013165.1 Alteromonadaceae bacterium | reverse complement strand
GCGTTGTGCCAATGACACACCACCGTCTTTTGAAAATATGTAGTCTTTTGTACCGCATGCGCGGCATTGGTAGTAGCTCATGTTTTCAATAAGGCCGAGCACTGGCACATCCACTTTATCGAACATACTAATGCCTTTTTGGGCATCTGCTAGGGCTAAGTCTTGTGGAGTAGTCACAATAACTGCACCGCTTAAAGGCACTTGCTGAGCCATGGTAAGTTGAATGTCGCCCGTACCTGGCGGCATATCAACAATCAAATAGTCGAGCACTGGCCACAAGGTTTCGTCTAATAGTTGTTTTAGCGCACGGCTTGCCATTGGCCCCCGCCATACGGCAGCATCTTCAGCGGGAACAAGGTAGCCGATGGAGTTCGCCCATAACCCATGCGCATTAAGCGGCTGCATATGTTTGTTGTCTTCGCTAGTGGGGTGCTCCCCCTCGTTACCAAGCATGATAGGTAATGAAGGCCCGTAAATATCGGCGTCGAGCACACCCACGGTCGCACCTTCTTGTAATAATGCACTTGCCAAGTTTATGCTAGTAGTAGACTTACCTACTCCGCCCTTACCCGATGCTACGGCAATAATATTTCTAATGTTAGCAATGGGGTTTTGCTTAGTTTGCGCGCTAGATATTTTTTGATGTATTTCAATGTCGTGCTCGATGACTTCACCTGAAAGTGCCTGCACTAAATATTTGGTTATTCTGTCGTATTGAGAGCTAGCAGCAAATGGCAAAGTGATCACATACACAGAAGCGTTATCGCCGGTTACCTTCTTACTGCACCACGCTAGGGTTTGTTCTACGCTAAGGCTAAAATAATCAGCCAAAGCGCTTGCGAGTTTTTCTTCAACGGGTTTGCCTTTTCGGGAAAAGAACATAAACATCCTCAAAACAATGTATTTTCATTAATTTGCTAATGCAAAAAAGACGGTTTTCCGCTAGTATTTGCAGCCATTTTGAAACGTCAGAATCAATAACGTTATTATGTCAGATAAACGCCGCATTTTGGTAACCAGTGCGTTGCCCTACGCCAATGGCTCGATTCACTTGGGTCATTTGCTAGAACATATTCAAACGGATATTTGGACGCGATTCCAGCGTCTTCGTGGACACGAGTGTTACAGCGTATGTGCTGATGACGCTCACGGCACACCGGTTATGCTTAAAGCACAAGAACTAGGTATTACACCAGAAGAAATGGTTGCACAAACCCGTGCTGAGCACCATCAAGACTTGCTTGATTTTCATGTAGATTATAACAACTACTACGTGACACACTCGCCAGAAAACAAGGCCTTGTGTGAAGACATTTACAACCGTTTGAACGATGCAGGCTACATTAGCAAACGCACAATTAACCAGTTGTACGATCCGCAAAAGGAAATGTTCTTACCCGACCGTTTTGTTAAGGGTACTTGCCCAAGCTGCGCCGCGGAAGATCAAAATGGCGACAGCTGTGATGTGTGTGGCGCAACGTATAGCCCAACAGAAGTTAAAAACCCACGTAGTGTGGTTTCAGGTGCTACCCCAGTATTGAAAGAGTCTGAACACTTCTTCTTCGACTTACCCAAGTTTGAAGAAATGCTAAAGGGTTGGATCCGCTCGGGTGCCATTCAAGACGAAATCGCCAATAAACTGCAAGAGTGGTTTGAAGAAGGTCTACAGCAATGGGACATTAGTCGTGACGCGCCTTACTTTGGTTTTGAAATTCCCGGTGCTCCGAACAAGTTCTTTTACGTGTGGGTTGATGCTCCAGTGGGCTACATGGCCAGCTTCAAGAACTTCTGCGACCAAAACAATGTAGAGTTCGACGATTTCTGGAAAGAGGATTCCGACGCAGAGCTTTATCACTTTATTGGTAAAGACATTACCTACTTCCACTGTTTGTTCTGGCCCGCCATGCTTGAAGGCGCCGGTTATCGCAAACCTACGGGTGTAAACATTCACGGTTTTGTTACTGTGAACGGCGCAAAAATGTCTAAGTCTCGCGGCACCTTCATTAAAGGCCGTACTTACCTCGACCACTTGAACCCAGAGTACTTGCGTTATTACTTTGCTTCTAAGCTGAACGACAACGTTACCGACATCGATCTTAACTTTGAAGACTTTGCGCAAAAAGTTAACTCAGATCTAGTGGGTAAAGTGGTCAACATTGCGAGTCGATGTGCCAGCTTTATTACCAAGCGTTTTGACGGCAAGCTATCTGAAAATGTGATTGAAGGCGAGTTAGTTGCTGAATTCCAAAATGCCGAAGCAAAAATTGCAGAGCTGTACGAAAGCCGCAAATACAACCAAGCGGTGCGTGAAATCATGGCATTGGCAGATAAAGCTAACCAGTTTATCGACACCAACGCACCTTGGGTAACGATTAAAGATGAAACTAAGCAAGCCTTCACTCACGACGTGTGCTCGCTAGGTATCAACTTGTTCCGCTTGTTAGTTATTTATCTTAAGCCGGTATTGCCTGTGCTTGCAGAGAAAGCAGAAGCTTTCCTTAACAATGAACTTACGTGGGATGGCCTGCAAACGCTGTTAACGGGTCACGCTATCAATAAATTTAAGCCGATGATGCAACGTGTAGAAATGGAGAAAATCGACGCCATGGTTGAAGCTTCAAAAGACAGCCTAGCGTCCGCTGAGCCAACAATTGACCCTAATAGCCCACTGGGTAAAGATCCTATTAGTGAGACTATCTCGTTTGATGATTTTGCTAAGGTTGATTTGCGTATTGCTCGTATTGCTAACGCAGAACACGTTGAAAAAGCCGACAAGCTGTTGCGATTAGAACTAGACCTTGGTGGCGAAACCAAGCAAGTATTTGCCGGTATTAAATCAGCCTATTCTCCTGAAGCTCTGATTGGTAAACACACAGTAATGGTTGCCAACCTAGCGCCCCGTAAAATGCGTTTCGGTATGTCTGAAGGTATGGTGTTAGCCGCTGGTCCTGGTGGTGAAGACTTGTATATTCTTGAGCCTCACGAAGGTGCAAAACCGGGTATGCGCGTTAAGTAATTCGCAGCCTAATAAAGAAAACCAAAGGCCCAATAGTGTATCGCTATTGGGCTTTTTTATTTGTGTTTTATAAAGAGTTTCGCGCACTGCCTTTTGCAGAGCGAATACTTGCACCCACAGGTGAAAAGCGCGGTTTAAGCTTAAGTTTTGGTCGAATGGCAGTCATAGGAACCACTCGCTTTTTAGCCAAAATCACGTACACGGCGCTGCACCATGGAAAGTAAGTGGATAACTTACCTTGCAATCGCTCAATATTGGCCCAGCGATATTGGAAGAAGAGCGTTGAAAACATCACGTGGCGCTGTTCAACAATTTCGAAACCCAGCAGTTGCAACCAATCTTTAATGCGATGTGCGGTAAAAAAGCGTGCATCATGTAATACGTTACCTCGCTTCACGGGTAAGAATTTTGCAATACCGGCCAAACTCAATGGGTTAAAACCACTTATCATGACGTAACCGTTGGCAGTAATTACTCTATCCACTTCACGAAGTATTTGATGAGGATCTTGCGCAAAATCCAGCTCATTGGCGAGTAAAAAACCATCCACGCTGTTTTCTGAATAAGGTAACACATGAGACTGCCCCACAAGGCTAGTGTGTTCGGTTACCTTGGCGGTTTGACTTACAACATGATTAATGGGGCAATCCGGTAGCGTTATTTGCGCACTGAGTGTACCCAACTTCACAAAGTGATACCCAAACACTCGCTGTACGTAATCATTGCAAACATCGGCAATAGCATTTTGAATTTGCTTACCTGCGGGGAAGTCTTCCCAGTGTTCAGGATAACGGGGTGGCTTATGTCGAAACGCGGATTTCATATATTGACGTTCGGGTTACTTATTGCTCTGGCATTAACAACTTCATATAGTACGCCATAATTACGGGTACACAAGTAAGGATCATTATGACTTCACCAATAAATTCAGCGCTACCATCTAACACCAAGGTGGTGGCTATTCCTGCATTTAATGACAACTACATCTGGTGTATTCATAACAATAAAGATGCTGTGGTAGTAGACCCGGGTGATGCCACACCTGTGCTCAATTATTTGAAAAAGAATGAGCTTAATCTTGTCGGTGTATTAATTACACACCATCATCACGATCACACAGGAGGTATTCTTAAACTGGCCAGTGCAAACACATCATTGGTGGTTTACGGCCCTAGCGGCGGCCATATTAAGGGTATCACTCACCCACTTATTAACGGCGACACAGCGACATTTCCCACCATGAATATTGAACTTAGCGTGATAGATGTTCCCGGTCATACCCTAGACCACATTGCCTATTGCGGACACAACGTGCTGTTTTGCGGCGACACACTATTTTCAGCGGGTTGCGGGCGATTGTTTGAAGGTACTCCAGAACAAATGCTGCACTCGTTAAATAAACTAGCCGCGTTACCCGACCACACCATTGTTTATTGCACCCATGAATACACTGCGGCAAACGTTGTGTTTGCGCTGGCAGTAGAGCCCGATAATCAGGCACTTAATAACTACAGCAAATGGGTTTCAGAAACCCGTTCAAACAATATACCTACGCTACCAACAACTATATCCGAGCAAAAGGCGATCAACCCCTTTCTTCGTGCACATAAGCCCAGCGTAAAAGTGTCGGCCGAGGCATATACCAACCAAAAACTGAATAGCGATGTAGCTGTTTTTACAGAGGTTCGCCGATGGAAAGATAGCTTTTAGTGAAATTTATCATTTTTAACCGTAGAATGGATGGTTTGTTGATCATAACGAGTCTGTAGTATGCCTTTGAAGTTGTCGGCTGCCCTGCCTTTAATAGCTGTACTAGGGTTAAGCGGATGTCAGTTAACCGCGTTAACAGGTGAAGTGCCTGAACACAATGAACACGCCGATGACTTTACGTCTACTTGTGAAATTGAGCACGTTAGTGAACAAGACCAAGTAGATTGTGACCTCGCAAACGAAGGGGTAATCGATGTTGTACACCCCAATGACGCGCTGCTTGATGACGAACTCATTGCCGACGAGCTTGCCGTTGCTGAAGCACCTTTAGCGCCAGAAATTATCACAGATGTGTGGCAACGGGTTAACAACGGTTTTGTCTTCGCGGTACCCGAGAATGAAAGACTCGCTGTGCAACGGCGTTGGTATTTACGTCACCCGGAATATATGGAGCGCGTAGTAAAACGCGCCCGCCCTTTCTTGTATTACATTGTTGAAGAAATCGAAAAACGCGACATGCCAATGGAACTCGCGTTACTTCCTATCGTTGAAAGTGCCTTCGACCCTTTCGCCTACTCCCATGGCCGAGCGGCAGGTATGTGGCAGTTTATTCCAGGCACAGCTAAACGCTTTGGTATGGAACAAACCTGGTGGTACGACGGCAGACGAGACGTTGTGGCGTCAACCCAAGGTGCGCTCGATTACTTAGCTTACTTGGTAAAATACTTTGAAGGTGACTGGCTACATGCCCTTGCCGCCTACAACAGCGGCGAAGGTCGTGTTGCTCGCGCTATTCGCGCTAACAAACAAGCGGGTAAACCTATAGATTTTTGGTCGTTGAGATTACCTAAAGAGACTCGCGCCTACGTACCTAAGTTGCTCGCTTTGGCAGATATACTCGCCAACAAAGAGACTTATGAATTTAATTGGCCTGCGGTTGATAACAACCAAGCTATAGCTCTGGTGGATATAGGCTCTCAGGTAGACTTAGCCTTTGCCGCAGATCTTGCTGGCATGAGTGTAAAAGCCTTGCATGCCCTTAACCCGGGTTTCAACCGCTGGGCCACTGATCCAGACGGTCCTCATCGCCTAGTACTACCTGTAGATAAGAGTGAAGCCTTTAGCGCAGCGCTCGCGCAAATTGACAATCGTGAACGATTAAATTGGGTACGTCACAAAGTAAAAAGTGGCGACAGCTTGATCAAAATTGCCAAGCAATATCACACAACGGTAGACGTAATTAAGCAAGTAAACGAACTCACGTCCAATATGATTCGCGTGGGCGATTTCGTTATGGTTCCTGTGGCACTAAAAGCCCTCGACCAATATTCACTGTCGCAAGACCAACGTTTAGCGCAAACTCAAGACCGTCAGCGCGCGGCGTATAAAATTAATCATACTGTTAAACCTGGCGATACCCTGTGGGATTTATCTCGCAAGTACAATGTAAGCACTCGCCAACTTGCCAGCTGGAATGGCATGGCACCGGGAGATATGCTTCACCCCGGTAAAACCCTTGTAGTTTGGCAAGAAGCAGCCACTTCAAGTGATGCACAACGGGCCGATGCTATTATGAAGTCGATAACTTACACTGTAAGAAGCGGTGATTCCTTGTCACGTATTGCAGATAAGTTTAATGTACGAGTGAGTGATATCACCAAATGGAATGATATCAATACAAGCCGCTACTTACAGCCAGGGCAAAAACTTCGCTTACACGTTGATGTAACTCGCCTACAAAACGCAGGATAAACACCATGTTGAGGATTAACCGGGAGAACTTAAAACAAAGTCACGAAGCTCCATGGTTAATCCTAGACTTAGTGATGCTTGGCGTGCTGCTAGTCAATCTGTTATGGCTGGTCTTTGATGCACTCTATGGCACCAATGTATTCTTCCATTTGCTGGGAGACTACTTCCCTAGCGTCATTGAGATTTACGACCCTGTTCACAACAACTTTTTGTTTGTTGATTTGGTGTTTATTGGCATTTTCTTTAGTGAATTTTGCTTCCGTTGGATAGTGTCCATAGTTCGAAAAGAACACCTTCGTTGGTACTTTTTCCCCTTTTTACATTGGTACGATATTGTCGGCCTAATTCCCTTGGGTGCCACGCGATTGTTTCGCTTTCTTCGAATATTTTCCATTTTGTATCGGTTGCATAAATTTCAGATTATCGATTTACATCAAACTGCTATTTTCCGGTTCTTTGCCTTTTATTCCGACGTATTCATTGAAGAATTGAGCGACAGGATTGTTGTTAAAGTACTTAGCGACGCGCAAAAAGATATCGCAGCTGGTTCGCCGCTATTGGACGATATTACGCAGCGCGTGCTGGCACCACGCCGCCCCGTATTAACTGAATGGATTGCAAGTATTCTCAATCATTTTGGTCATGCTATAAGAAGCGATATTCACGGTGGTGTTATTCGAGAACACGTACAAAAAAGTGTGAGTAAAGCGGTAAGAAGTAACGATCAGGTATCAACCCTGAGTTACATGCCTGTTATCGGCAAAACCATCGAAAACACTTTGGAGTCTGCCGTTACCGACATAGTAACCGCTTCGTTAATCAACTTGTTAGACGACTTAGACGCCCACCGCATCGACCATATGATTTCGGTGGGCCTGCATGACTATACGCCTGATGAAGAAGTACTCGACAGAGAAGTACTCAACGTTGTTAATGAATGTCTTGAGCTGGTTAAAGAACACGTGTCGAAACAACGCTGGAAGGAAAAGCTTACCCAACCGGCTGAGTAAGCTTTATATTTGTTTTATGGTCGGCAATTAGCCTCTGCGCCAAGTAGTACCTTCAGGACCATCTTCTAGCACAACATTCATTGCACTTAGCGCATCACGAGCAGCATCGGCTGCCGCCCAATCTTTTGCAGCGCGAGCATCGTTGCGCTGTTTAATAAGCGCTTCAATCTCAGCAGCGTCATCATCGCCACCACCTTGTAGATATGCTTCAGGATCGCTTTGCAGCATACCCAAAACTCCACCTAAACGGGTTAATACCGCGGCTAATTTGCCAGCTTCGTCAGCATTAGCTTTCTGGCGATTAAGCTCACGAGCCACATCAAACATAACAGAAAACGCTTCTGGAACATTTAGATCATCGTTCATGGCTTCTTCAAAGCGCGCCAGATAACCACCAAAATCAGCAGGGGTAGAATCATCAACAACAACACCGCGAAGTGCTGTGTACAATCGCTCGAGTGCGGCTTTTGCTTGAGTAATGTTGTCTTGGGAATAACTCAGCTGGCTGCGGTAATGGGCAGACATCAAGAAGAAACGCAATGTTTCTGCATCGTGCTCTTGAAGCACGTCACGCAAGGTAAAAAAGTTGCCTAATGACTTAGACATTTTCTCATCGTTTACCTGCACCATACCTGTGTGCATCCACACATTTACATAGGGTGTATCGAATGCACAGCAGGATTGCGCTACTTCGTTTTCATGGTGTGGGAAGGTAAGGTCCGAACCACCACCATGGATATCAAAGTGTGCGCCCAAATGTTTGTGGTTCATTGCAGAACATTCAATGTGCCACCCCGGACGACCTTCGCCCCAAGGAGAAGACCACGAAGGCTCGCCTGGCTTAGCGGTTTTCCACAGTACAAAATCTAGAGGGTCGTCTTTACCCGATGCCACTTCAACACGAGCACCTGCGTTAAGCTGCTCTAAATCTTGTTTGCTCAACTTGCCGTAATCTGGGAACTTGCTTACGTCGAACAATACATCGCCACTGTCCGCTTGGTAGGCAAAGCCTTTTGCTTGTAGCGTTTGGATGATTTCAACAATTTCATCCATGTGACCAGTAACAGTTGGTTCAATGTCTGGCAGCAACAAGTTAATTGCGGCAAAGTCTTCATGCATCATTGCAATCGTACGAGCAGTCAGTGCGTCAAATGCTTCACCATTTTCATTCGCACGGGCAATTATTTTGTCGTCGATATCTGTGATATTTCTAACGTATTTAACGTCGTAGCCTAAATGGCGAAGATAACGAACCAACACATCAAAGCTCAAATAAGTGCGCGCATGTCCCATATGGCTGAGGTCGTAAACAGTGATACCACACACATACAAGCCCACCTTCCCTTCTTCAAGCGGTATAAACTTCGCTTTTTCACGGGTTCGGGTATTGTATAGATGTAGCATAATTGTTGTTTCCTTCAGCATTAATTGGCCGCAGAGTTTAGCATTCTCTCAGGCCAGTTGATAAGTACTTTATGTGCTTAAAACTTAGTAGAAACCATTGGTGGTTCTATTTAGCATTGTATTTTAGAGGTTATGAGTGGCGCGATTTACTTTTTACTTTCGTCTGAGGCAAGGATTCCGAAGCCGAGCCCCCATGGAGGGGATTTCGGCGTAAAGTAAAAAGTAAATTGCGCCACTCGTTAAATTACGGAGCGAGCTTGCCTAAACAAAAACCAGTGTCAGTGGCATTTATTCCACTCTTGAGTGAATTGCGTTACCATTACGCCTCTTAAATGCCGTATTGAATTTCAGGACACACAACATGGTTACGTTAAAAACAAATTTTGGTGATATCACACTAGAGCTTTTTGCAGACAAAGCGCCTAAAACGGTTGAAAACTTTTTGTCGTACGTGAACGACGGTTTTTACGACAACACCATTTTTCACCGAGTGATCAATGGTTTTATGATTCAAGGCGGTGGCTTCACACCAGACATGGATCAAAAAGACACCAAAGCCCCTATCGAAAACGAAGCAAACAATGGTGTTAGCAACGACGCGGGCACTATTGCCATGGCGCGTACTAACGATCCACACTCTGCAACAGGTCAGTTCTTTATTAACGTAAGCAACAACGATTTCCTTAACCACACCAGCGAATCAATGAATGGCTGGGGTTACTGTGTATTCGGTAAAGTGACTGAAGGCATGGACGTGGTTGAAAAAATCAAAGGCGTTAAAACGGGTAACCACGGTTATCACCAAGACGTGCCAGTAGAATCAGTAGTTATTGAGTCTGCTACTGTAGCGTAAGCTATTTTCTAGAGGGCGGTTCTCTGCCCTCTTTTGTTTTTCTTCTCAAGTAACCCCTATGTCATTTACCTACTTTATTGCCGATTTACACCTGAGCGCAGACAGGCCAGATATTACCGAGTGCTTTATGCGCTTTTTACAAGAAGACGCAATACACGCCGATGCACTTTATGTACTGGGTGACTTATTTGAAGTATGGATTGGTGATGACCATATTACGTCTTTTAGCGAGAGTGTAGCTACTGCTTTTAAAGCGGTAAGCCATTTTTGCCCTGTGTACTTCATTCACGGCAATCGGGATTTTGCTATACGCCAAGACTGGCTGAGCAAAGCGGGAATGACGCTGCTAAACGAGCAAACCGTGATTGATCTATACGGTACCCCTACGCTAATTACCCATGGTGATGAGCTATGCACCCGTGATGTGGCGTATCAAAAGTTTCGCAAAAAATCCCGTAGTTGGTGGTGGCCGCGATTAATGCTTGCACTTCCCTTGTCTGTACGACGAAAAGCTGCGCAGAAAGGGCGAGCAAAAAGCAAAGAAAACCAAAAATACCTAAAGCCAGAAATTATGGATGTTACTCCTGATGAAGTGGTAAAAGTCATGGAAAACCACAAGGTGAACCAACTCATTCACGGGCATACCCACAGACCAAACGTACATTGTTTGCGTATTAATGGAAGTACTGCTACGAGAATAGTCCTTGGCGATTGGTACGATCAAGGCAGCGTGCTCAAAGTCACGCCAGAATCCCGAACCTTAGAACACCGTAAATTTCTTTAATAAAAAGCTATACCATAACATTGCCCATACAATTTCCATCCAAAAAAAATAGTTATAATATAACATTTCAATAAGGCCGTTAGAATATTACCAGTAAACCAATAAAAATTGCATATTTAGTAATCTTGGCCGGGAAACTTTATTAATTAACCAGTCAAAATAAAATATATTATCCAATAAAATCAACGCATTAACAAAACTGTAAGAATGTGGAAATAAATAAGTCAAAAAAACGTCAATTTCCTTCCTTACGCTCTTCGTCCTAGTTGCAAGGTCAAAACCACAAACAAATCTTATGATTTTGCAAACTACCAACATCAATAAAACTGTACTTGGTAAAAACAAAACTTTAGGACAAAAACATGAAATTCAACTGGAAAGTGGCATACGGTGCAATTGCACTTGCTGTCTCGTCTGGTCTGCACGCAAGTGTTTTACCAGAAAACCAAACTGATAGCCCATGGTTCACAGACGCACAGACTCGACTTACAGAAAAACTAAATACTAACAATCAATTCAAAGCGAAGAACGTGATCTTGTTTGTTGGTGACGGTATGGGTATCTCTACTCTAACGTCTGCGCGTATTCATCAAGGCCAGCTTGCTGGAAACCCTGGTGAAGAAGGTTACCTTAGCTTCGAAACCTTCCCACACACGGCATTAGTGAAAACCTACAACGTTGACGCGCAAACGCCAGATTCTGCGGGCACAATGACGGCGATGATGTCGGGCCTAAAAACTGATGTTGGTGTTATCGGCGTTGACGAAGATATTGTTCGAGGCGACTGTTCAACAGTAGCAGGCAACGAAGTGATTACCGCGTTGGAGCTTGCAGAAATTCGCGGCATGTCAACGGGCATAATTTCTACTGCACGAATTACACATGCCACACCGGCGGCTACTTACGCAAAATCAGCCGACAGAAACTGGGAAGACGTTTCAGACATGCCTGAAGACGCTGTCACTGGTGGCTGCTTGGACATTGCAGACCAACTCGTTAACTTCGAAACCTACTTAGAGAGCCGTTACACCGGTGTTGATGTAGACGGTATTGAAGTGGCAATGGGTGGCGGTCGTCGTCATTTCTTACCCAGAGATGCAGCATACAACAGCCCTGATGCTAGCAGTGAAGTGGAAGGTGATCGCACCGACGGTCGCGACTTAACTGCTGAGTGGCAAGCCCAATATACCAACGGCGTTTACGTATACGATCAAACCGGCTTCGACGCTATCGATACTGAATCAACTGAACGTATGTTTGGTTTATTTAATGAATCTCATATGCAGTACGAAGCTGACCGAGACAATGATATTGCTGGTGAGCCGTCAATTGCACAAATGACTGAAACCGCAATCAATATTCTAAATAACAATGACAAAGGCTTTTTCTTGATGGTTGAGTCTGGTCGAATCGACCACGCACACCACGCGGGTAATGCGGCAGGTGCACTTACCGATACCCTAGCTTTTGAAGCTGCGGTAACCGCGGCGCTAGAGAACACTAACCCAGAAGAAACACTCATTCTGGTTACTGCTGACCACGGTCATGTATTCACCATTGCTGGCTATCCAAAACGTGGTAACCCAATTTTAGGTAAAGTCGTTTACGTAGGTAGTGAAGAGCCTGCGCTAGCATCTGACGGCATGCCATACACCACACTGGGCTATACCAATGGTCGCGGATTCCAAGATTTTGGTACAGAAACCAACTCTGACGCTTCATACGCTGCCGACATTGCTACAGGCCGTGTAGACCTTACGGCTGTCGACACGACAACACCTGGCTACCACCAAGAAGCACTAATCCCCACAAGCGCCGAGACCCATTCAGGTGAAGATATTTCTCTTCACGCCACTGGGCCTGGAAGCCAACTTGCTCAAGGTGTTGTAGAACAGAACGTTGTTTTCCACCTTATGAACCAAGCACTTGGTTTGGTAAACGAATAAGGGAGTAAATCATGAACCTATTAAAACTCAGTTTAATTGCAATCGCTGTTTCAGGACTATCTGGCTGCTTCTTGGAAGGCGACGATGGTAAAGATGGTGTCAACGGTACTAACGGTGTAGACGGCACAGATGGAACAAATGGTACAGACGGTACTGACGGTACTGACGGAACCAATGGCGTAAACAGCCTTACTCTGCAAACAGCACTGCCTGTAGGCGATGCTAACTGCCCTAACAGTGGTGTTCGTTTTGACAGCGGCCTTGATGACAATGGCGATGGCGTTCTAGGCGACGACGAAATTGACCAAACAAGTTATGTTTGTGTTCCAGGTGCATCTGAAGTTAACCCAGGTGAAATTCTTACCAGTTTGAACAATGATTGGTTTGTCGCCGCTCAAGCGGAAGTCGAAGCCAACAAAGCAGTATGGATGAATGCTACTAATCCTAGTATGAGTGCATCTAGCGTTGATGGTCAGGTGGTTACTGCGACGACTCAGGCGGAAGTAGCAGCCGCTGTTGAACAGCTTCGCGGACAAGCGAAGAACGTTATCTTGTTCGTTGGCGACGGTATGGGGATTTCAACGGTAACGGCTGCACGTATCTTAGAAGGCCAGATGAACGGCTTGCAAGGTGAAGAAAACCAGTTGAGCTTCGACAGATTCCCATTCTCGGGCTTATCTAAAACTTACAACGTTGATGCGCAAACGCCAGACTCAGCAGGCACAATGACAGCCATGATGAGCGGTGTGAAAACTGACGTGGGTACTATTGGCGTTGACGAAGACATTGAACGGGGCAACTGCGCTACCGTTGCGGGTAATGAGCTAATGACCGCACTAGAACTTGCTGAAATTGCAGGCAAGTCTACCGGTGTTATTTCCACGGCTCGTATTACTCACGCAACACCAGCGGCCACTTACGCTAAGTCAGCAGACAGAAACTGGGAAGATGTTTCAGACATGCCAGCAGATGCAGTCACGGCCGGCTGTACTGACATTGCCGACCAACTCGTTAACTTTGAAACTAATCTAGAAGCTAAGTTTGAAGGCTTAGATGTTGACGGTATTGAAGTGGTCATGGGCGGAGGTCGTCGTCACTTCTTGCCTCGCGACGCTGCATTTAACAGCCCAGATGCGTCAAGTTCTGTAGAAGGTGATCGCACCGATGGTCGCGACCTTACCGCTGAATGGCAAGCTATGTACACCAATGGTGTATACATTTACGACGAAACTGGCTTTAACGGTATCGATTCCGAAACCACAGAGCGCGTATTTGGCTTGTTTAACGAGTCACACATGCAATATGAAGCTGACCGTGCGAACGATATTGCGGGTGAGCCTTCGGTGGCAGAGATGACACGCAAAGCTATTCAAGTACTCGACAACAACGAGGAAGGCTTCTTCCTGATGGTTGAATCTGGCCGTATTGACCACGCTCACCACGCGGGCAACGCCTATGGTGCGCTATACGACACCATCGCTTTTGCTGATGCGATTGCTGTTGCCGATGAGCTAACCAATGACGAAGATACGCTAATTATTGTTACTGCTGACCACGGTCACGTATTTACCATTGCGGGTTACCCAAAACGCGGCAACCCTATCCTAGGGAAAGTTGTTTCAGTAGGTTCAGACACACCAGCTGAAGCCGCTGATGGCACGCCATACACCACACTGGGCTACACCAATGGTCGTGGGTATCGCGATTTTGGTGACGAGACCAACTCTGATGCAACCTACGCATTAGACCCAGACGCGGGCCGCAAAGATATTACCGACGTAGACACCACTACGCCAGGGTATCACCAAGAAGCACTCGTGCCACTAAGCTCAGAAACCCACTCAGGTGAAGACGTTGGTATTTACGCCAAAGGGCCTGGGGCATTCTTAGTCAATGGTACCAACGAACAAAGCGTGATCTTCCACGTGATGGAGTTCGCAGGTGACCTAGTGTCTGAAGCTGAAGACGCAATGGAATAACCATTAGACGTTGTTAAAAGGGAGCAGGCCTTGCTCCCTTTTTGTATTTTTGGAGTTTTTAATATGCGTAAATTTATTATCGCAACCTTGGCACTAGTCAGCAGTATTTCTCAAGCCACTAGCTTATGTGACTCGACTTCCGATGCACTAAGTGCCCACTATTCTGTCACCGTGTCAAAGCACGGTCATGAAACCCCAACTACTGAGCTGACATTGTGGCGACAAAACAACACAGTGGCACACCAGTATTCTCAAACCAATATCAGTGAAATGTGGACCTTAGTTCGCGGCTCACACATAAAACCAGTTCGCTTTTTCGATGAGCACAAGCGCGGTATTGAATACCAACCAGGAGAAAGCATTCACGGCCGAGTTGAAAAAGACTTCTCCTACCGCTACCAACTTATCAGTGACACACTGCTGTCAGAGATGACCCTAGTTAAAGAAGAAGGTGCTGCTTGTTCCAAAAAACAAACAATGAAGCACACCCTCAACGGTGTAGAATTAGCACTGGTATGGCTACCCGAACAAAAACTGATTGAGTCATTTACCGTGACACAAGGGGAAGAGATACGCCATTGGTCACTCGAGGAGGTTTCTTTTGACAAGCAGGCTATTTCAGCGTTTTTTGCTACGAGGAACGCCTATCAACTAACCGACTACGCAGACATTGGCGATGACCACACTGATCCCTTTTTAACGAACATGGTTAATATGGGCTTTATTGAAGCAGGTGCAAGTGGTTTTTACGATACTGAAGGGCGGGCCTTAGAGGGGCATGGGCACGGCCACTAAATTTGATACACCTTGGGCAGTACCAAAAGACTGCCCTAGCTTATGAGAAATAAAAAGCAGTCTTAAACCCCATCCATGCTATATATGGTGCATTGGTTTTTGCCATTCTCTTTTGATTGATACAAGGCGGTATCAGCATCCTTAACCCAAACTTTCGCACTCGTGTGACACGCTTCCAACGACGCTAAGCCAAAACTCGCAGTAAAGGTTATCTTTTGATGGTCAAATTCAATTACTGCTTTTTCCAATGTCTTTCGAATTCGCTCTGTTACCTGAAGGGCTTCTTGTACCGAGGTTTGTGGGAACAGTACTGCAAACTCTTCACCACCGTATCGACCTGCCACGTCGACTTCGCGAATTTCTTGTCGCACCGTATCTGCAACAAATTTAATAACTGTATCTCCTGCTACGTGACCATAGTCATCATTGATAGCTTTGAAGTTGTCGATATCAAACATAGCTAACGTAGCCACGTGATTGGCATATCGCTTGTGTTGAGCGATTTGCAACTGCGCCTGCAATTCCCAATGTCCTCTGTTAAACAACTGGGTAAGGGAGTCTTGTCGGCTTATTTTCTTAAGTTCTATGGTCTTAGACTTAAGCTGTGAAGACACCGTTTTTTGGCGAATTGCCATCACAACAATAACCAAACAAACCAGAACTAACACAAACGATGCGTACTGAAATTGTGTGAGTCGACGTTCAGCTAGTGCTTGACTATTTTTAGCCTGCTCGATCAACCGCTGCATAGATGATCGTACCCCTTGAATATCATCTATCCGTCGTTGGTAAACGTCATTCCGATTGTTAAGTATGTACGCCTCGTAATACCCTAACGCATCGTCGCTATTCCCCTCCAGTAAAGCTAACTTTGCAAGTACGCGATTGATGTAATTTTTGTTAACGCGATAATTTTCATCCTCAGCCTTCAAAAACGATTCTGCACTTTCAAGCAGTACTTTCCCCTTACTAATGTCACCTAAGAAAAAATAGTTTTCTGCTTGAATAAGGTTGGTTTGCGCTATCCACTCTGGATCACCAAATTCTTCAAAGCGATAAGCATTGTCAAAGGCAATGTTCGCCTTGTCGTATTGTTTGCCTCGAGACAACGCTGCGCCTAGGCGCTCGTAGCCATAGAATAGCTCTTCTTTGTGATTTTGTTGTTCTGCCAAATTCACATAGGCTTGGGCAAGATACACCGATGCATCGGTATATTCTGAGTTTGATAATAGAATCGCTATATTGTAAAGGATGATGTATTTGTGAATAGGAAACTCATATTTGTTCGCGTGAGCAAGAAACTCGTCTAAATACTCCATCGTTTGTTCAACATGCCACCCCCGAGCAACAAGTGACCATAGCATGATGTGTTTTTCTTGAATAAACGATGAATCATCACCGATCGTTGCTAGGTGTTGAATAAGGTATTGTAGTTCAAATGGAAAAATCTGAGCTCTTAATTTGGTATAGGTCAACACTAAATCTGCGTGAACTTTAATGCGTGGATGTTGCGCCATTGAAGCGTTCAGGCTGTTAGACCACTGACTTACAAAATCGACGGCATCTGCCATCTCGGGATTTGCTAAATAACCAATATAGAGCCGTGCAACCGCCAAATGAACTTGGTCACCATAAGCATTAGCGAGTCTTTGTAGCTCATTGGCGTAGGTTAATGTTCCCTCGTGATCGTCAATCATTAAATGCCAAAGCACAAGTCCGCGGGCTAAAAGGATTTTGTCTTTTGAATCAACAGTATTGTTATACTGGTCTATTTTTTTAGGAAGCAACACATGGTAGTCAGTGACAGAAGGCACTGCGACCTTGTCGACAAAAGCTACAATGCCAGCTTGATTACTAGCGTCGTTTGCTAATGCCACTGGCGATGAAAACGCTAGCAGCAGACAAAATAGAACGACTATATTAACTTGCCGCACAACACTTCCAATAATGACTATTGTTCCCTAATGATATTTTACAAAGTGCAACTTTGCGAACTTTAGGAACACATTCCCCTATTACGCAGTAGTATAGTCAACTTCCAAAGTTTGCTTGCACTGAACACTCACCAAGTCACAGTATTTCATTTTGTTGAGCAAATGGTCAAGAAATTGCAATTTTTAACTATAAGTTAGCCAGTTCATCTTTCATTGCGTTTAGTGCAGCCACGGAGAAGCCTTGGTCGTAAAAATATTTAATACGCCCACTACCGTCAATCAATACTACCCTTGCGTTGTTTGGGTATTCATTACCAGTAAATTGCTGAACTTTACTTCCATCTTTGTAAATAGTAACCACTCCTTGCCACAACGCCTTGGGAATACCTTTTCTCATGCCATTGTCTATTTGCGTACTAAACATACGTGGGAACATTCCTGCAATGGTGGGCAATTCATAAACATCTACTTGAGTGTCTGTCATGTCTAAGCCTATTAACCAACGGTCAATATCAAACTGACTATCCTGCTTATATCCAATGAGAAACAAGGTTGGCTTTCCTTGCATGTCGCCCGGAATGTTCAACGTATTCCCCGACAAACTGGTGCCGGTAATAGATGGGAAATTCTGATTTAGAATGTTTTGGTTAGGGTAAGTTGTGGAACACGCAGTGAGCAGCAAAGTGAAAAGAAGTATCAGCGCTTTCATTTTAAAATCCTTTGACAGTAATTGCAGGCTTATATGAGCCTGTTAGAAAAAAGGATTAGTTTTTTATTAATGTTTCCAAGTTGGGGCAAAGGCTCGGTTTTGGGTATAATACGCAAAAATGTCATTAGTTAGTTGTGTATGTATTCAAAAGAGCTCCTTTCTCCTATCAATGCTTTTCTTCATTGTGAAACACCTGAAGCTTGGTTACTAGAAGCGAAGAAACCAGAAAGTCTTCGTGTGATTCTTACTGATCATCTGATTTGTGAGCTCAAGGCTGCACAAAGTGCCATGTACCTTATTCGCAAATACGCGGTAGATAAAGAAAGTGCAGATGCCCTACTCGCTTGGTTAAAACCTTTTGAAGACTTTACCTATCGCATGCAAGGCGATTGGCGTGATTTGTTAAAACACAACAGTCTTTCTAAGTCTATGTTACCGAAATCTGGCACGCCTTACGGACAAGACTTAATAGATAAAATGGTAATGTTGATAAAAGAAGAGCTACACCACTTTTATCAAGTGTTAGAGGTAATGCAAGAGTTTGACATTCCCTACGAGAATATTACGTCGAGTCGCTATGCACGGGGTTTGCTTACTCATGTAAAAAATCACGAGCCCGATGCCCTTATCGACAAACTCATTTGTGGTGCCTACATTGGTAACCGTTCACCAAGGCCCTATTGACAGGCAACTTTAAAGTCTTTGAGCAGAGGATAGGTGGTTTTATTCAGCGTCGCAGCAAGTATTGCCCGGATCCATTTCAGAG
>JALUXV010000103.1 GCA_027013165.1 Alteromonadaceae bacterium | reverse complement strand
CACTAATGGATCCTCAAGAAATCACCATGGATGTTATCGACAGCACCATGCCTGATTTACTGGATCGTTTCCCAAATGTAGAGTTCCAATTGCAGGGTAATTCTAAAGAGCAGGCCGATGCTATGATGGGGCTACTTAAAGGGCTGCTTTTCGCGCTGTTCGCTATTTATGCCTTGTTAGCGATTCCACTTAGATCATACAGCCAACCCATTATTATCATGTCGGTAATTCCGTTTGGTGTTGTTGGCGCAATTATTGGTCATTTGGTTCTTGGAATGGCCGTAAGTGTACTTTCAATCTGTGGAATTATTGCCTTGTCGGGTGTTGTGGTGAACGACAGTCTCATTATGGTGGATTTCGTCAACCGGGCACGTGCAGAAGGACACTCGTTGATGAAAGCTGCAATTAGTGCAGGTACTCAGCGTTTTAGGGCGATTATTCTGACCTCCCTGACCACTTTTATGGGCCTTATGCCAATTGTGTTTGAGAAGAGTTTACAAGCACAGATTGTTATTCCAATGGCAATTTCATTGGCGTTCGGAATACTCTTTGCCACAGTAATAACATTGCTACTGGTACCGTCTTTGTACATCATTTTGGATGACATCAAAGGCGTGTTTAGGAAAAGACCAGTCCCAACGATTACTGACTCTACGGTAAACGATGCAGGGTAGTACGCAGCGTCTGAACTGAGAACTAATTATGAACAACAAATTGATTGCTGGGGTGGGTTTGAGCATCGTTACCTTGCTAGGTGCGTGTGCAACCTTACCCACTGAAACCTGGACTTACCCATTAACCCGTACTGTTGACCAGGTAGATAACTATCACGGTCAAGATGTTGCCGATCCCTACCGTTGGTTGGAGGCGCAAGAGAGCAGTGAAGTGAAAGCTTGGGTGGGTGAACAAAATGCGCTGGCCCGTCCTTATTTAGAATCTTTGCCTACACGCGAGGCTTACAAAGCAAGACTCACAGAGCTTTGGAATTACGAAAAGTACCAAGTACCCTATTTGGTGGAAGGTAAGCTTTTTTATTCTCACAATGATGGCCTGCAAAACCAATATGTACTTTGGGTGGCTGAGAACATTGACGCAACGCCAGAAGTACTTATTGACCCCAATGAATTCAGTGATGATGGCACTGTGTCTATGTCGGGTTATGAGATCAGCGATTCAGCTAATTTCATCGCTTACTATAAGTCTGATGGTGGTAGTGATTGGAATACGGTTCATGTTAGAGACGTCAATACCAAAGAAGATCTTGTAGATAACCTGTCTGGTATCAAGTTTTCAAACATATCTTGGCTACCTGATGAATCGGGTTTTTATTACTCGCGTTATCCAAAAGATGAAAACGGTGCGTGGGATGATAGCAAAGCCGTGTCTATCTATTTCCATAAATTGGGTACGCCTCAGTCAGAGGATTCACTTGTATTTGGTTTTCATAGCGAGCCTACTTGGAATCCTTATCCCAGTGTTTTAAAGGATGGTAAAACGCTACTGATTAGCGTATTTGAAGGGTACCAGACAAATGCAGTTTACGCTTTTGATACCGAAGCGAAAACGTTGAAGCCCTTGTTTGATAGCTGGGATGGTCGTTATTCATTAATCTCTCAGATAGATCAAGACCTGTATTTCACATCTACCGCTCAAGCTCCTACGGGTAAAGTGATTAAACTCGATATGACCACGGGCGTAGCAACTGAAGTTCTGGCGGCAAAAGATGAGACACTTCGCTCAGCTACTATCATTGGTAATACGATTTTCGCGCAGTATTTGAAAGACGTTAAATCTCTGGTTGAAGTTTATGATCTAAATGGAGACAAAACCTCTGAAACTACGTTCGATGATATTGGCCGAGTACAAGGTTTTTACGGCACCAACGATAGCAATGTTACTTTCTATAAGTTAACCGGTTATACCAATCCGGGGGCTGTTTATCGCTACGATGTGGAATCAGGAGAGAGCTCACTTTACAAATCCATTGAAGCGAACGTAGATTTTTCTCAGTACGAAACAAAACAGGTGTTCTACACCAGCAAGGACGGTACACAAGTCCCGATGTTCCTTGTTCATAAAAAGGGCTTAGTATTAGACGGTTCAAACAAAACCCTTCTTTATGGCTATGGTGGTTTTAATATTTCAATGTTACCGGGTTACTCAGTATCTCGTATGGTTTGGGTAGAGCAGGGCAATGTATTGGCTGTTGCTAACCTTCGCGGAGGCGGTGAATATGGCCGAGAGTGGCACAAAGCGGGAACAAAACTAACTAAACAAAACGTGTTTGATGATTTTATCGCAGCAGCTGAATGGTTGATTGACAACAATTACACCACATCATCCCGTTTGGGTATTCAGGGCGGGAGCAATGGCGGCTTGCTCGTTGGCGCTACTATAACCCAACGCCCAGAGTTGTTTTCAGCAGCGCTTCCGGCTGTAGGCGTTTTAGATATGCTTAGATACCATACGCCGAGTGCAAATGCCCGAGCATGGTCTTCAGATTTTGGCTTGAGTGAAAATAAAGAAGAATTTGAAGCTCTATATGCGTATTCACCGTTACATAACACAAAGTCAGGCGTTTGTTATCCAGCAACCTTGGTAACCACGGGTGACCACGACGATCGTGTGGTGCCATGGCACAGTTATAAGTTTGCTGCACAACTACAAGCCGATCAAGGGTGTGCTGCTCCAGTATTGCTGCGCGTAGAAACTCGTGCAGGACACGGCGCAGGTACGCCAACATGGATGCGTATTGAAGGATACGCTGATCAATGGGCTTTCTTGGAGGAAGCACTTAGCGATTAGCCGATAGCCCATTTCGTATAGAGAGGCGCTAACGCAATCGAAATGCCTAGAGAATTTATTTTCTAGGCATTATTCTGTCAGATTGTTGCCTTGGGCCAGCATTTTGGTTTTTTAACCAATTGGAAGCCGAGAAGATGCTTTGAGTTCTCGCAAAGATAAGCTTGATCGAATAGCCGAAACACCGGGTAATTTGCGCAGAGTATTGTCGATAAATTGGCTATAGTCATCCAAATCTTTTGCGACAACCTGGAGCAAGAAATCGGCGTCTCCCGTTGTATTGTGGCAAGAAAGTACCTGATCGCAATTTTGGATAACATTTTCAAAAGCTGCAGTTGTCTCACTGTCATGTTCTGTGCAAGTAAGTTGTACAAAAGCCAAAACACCAAAACCGAGCTTGCGCCTGTCTAAATTAGCTTGGTAACTTTCGATATAACCTTCCTCTTCCAAGCGCTTTAATCTGCGCCAACAGGGCGACTCACTCATCGCCAGTTCATTGGCTAGCTTTGCATTGGTCAAGCGCCCATCTTTCTGCATGTGTCGTAAAATATCATTGTCTATCTTGGTTAGCTTACTCACGGGTGGATGCTTGCTTTCTTGTGGTGATACTCGAAAGATTATTCCTTTAAATGACAGCGTTCAAGTTAATTTAACAAGGTAATTTCAGTCGTAGCTCGTAGTATATGTAGGAAGTTAAGAATTCGAAATGAAAGGTGGGTGTTGA
>JALUXV010000102.1 GCA_027013165.1 Alteromonadaceae bacterium | reverse complement strand
GGAACTGTCATTGAGTTCAACATCTCAAAGATCAAGAAGGCGTTTACTCTCTTTGTTCCCATGTCTGTGTCGGATTCTGAACGTCAAAGGTTGATCGACTACAAGGAGTTGTTCTCCAAGGCTGTTCCGGAAATCACAGTCGGGGAAACAATTGTCGCACTTGGATTGATGAACATATTTCCACTTCAGACTCAACAGCCTTCTCTTTACCGGTTCATTGAATGGGGAAAACTAAATTAGTCTTCAGTTTGCAAACATGCCTTTGTTTGATGAATTTAAATTGAAAAACCCAATATTTCGAGCAGTTCAGCATGTATACCCCCGCGTTGACAAATACGTAGATCTTAAGTCTTACTCTAGAATGTCAATAGACGTTGATGCACTTGGTGATCAATGGTTTCCAAAGCACAGCATTCATGTTGGTGAAGAAGAGTATGAGCCACAGGATATTGTGTTTGAGGCGTTTGTAAGAGTTCTTGAAGTAACATGTTGTTTTGACATGCGCAGTCTTGCAAATACTGTTATTCAAATTGCACAGACAATTTATATTGCTTGTTTGCATCCTGAAACTTCAGTATGGGAAAAACTGTTAACTGAACACCCACTCATGACGTACAACGACATACGTGTTTCACCCTTGAAACGCAAGATCTACATCCATTTGTCAACGAAACCTGACCATTATTCTTTTCAGTTTATCAAGATTGCTCGCGAACAGAAAAGGAGATTCAAGAGAAAGGACAAACTTGGAGCCAAGAGGTACATTGGTCAATGGAAGTAAAAATGTATTCTTCATTGTGACAGCGCGTGTTCGAGACGTTTCTTGTAGCCAACCATTTCTGTTCGTAACTCGGGAAAATCGTGGGAGGGTTCATAATCGAGTACACACTGCATGCATTCAGGACTGCAACTGCGAATCGCAAGCGAAATCAGCTCATCAGTGTTGAAATTGAGAATAACACTTTCCGTTTCAAGAATGAGTTGCAACGATTCATACATGCGATTACAAAATACATACTTGAGCGCCTCAATCCCGAGAAACATACTCTGCTTGTTCCTTGCAATGATCATTTTCATAATGCGTGCATGACCATAACAGACTGCCATCTCAAATCCTTCGTTCATCATGGAACACGTTATGTTCTTGACCTCATCGAGGTAAACCTCAACAAAATTTGCATACCCACATTTGCATACATGAACAAAAACCAAATCCAGAGATATTGATAGTAACGTTCTTGTCCTCATATCATTCTCATCGTAACACTCTCTGAACTTTGCAAGAAGTAAGCTAAATATAGCAGGCTTGTTCGAAAGTCCAGATTGCATAAAAAGAGGCTGCCATCGATCGCGATCAACAGCTGATTCTATGTCCATAAGAATTTGCAACTTTTCAACCCGTTCGTACCGAATACACTGTTTCATAGCAGAGTAACAATAAACATCATTTCCAATCTTGTCAACAAGAAAGGAGAAACATTCCATCTCGTTGCCTTTGCAACAAAAGGACAGTACAGATGATAATTCTGTCTTTCTGTAATTGACAACAAGAGGAGCAAGTTGTTCCAAGTTGTTCTTTTGTGCATAGTGTATTGCAGCTGGAACCGTGAATTCCAACTGCCAATTTTCTGCATCTTTTCTTTTTGAAATATCCATGTACAGGCGTGCATATTCCCATCCTCTGATTTTTTGGGATAAACAACTTCGTGCAACATTCACCCAATAATTCCCGTATCTGTTTCTCGAGAGTGCAAGACGTGCAGCCCTCCATCGATCTCTGTTAATGCAGTGTTCAAATCCGGCCATAGACCGCAACAAATCCTTGTCGAAGCGTGTCCCAATCAGTTCTGTCTTGAATCTCTTACATGCCAACGCAAGATTGAGTATGTCTTGTGGCGAGAGGTTGCTGACTGTGTAAACCAAATACACAATAATTTCGGATGGCAGTGACAAAAAGTTCATGATTCTCCAGACGAGTAATTTGCGTATACTTGACTTTAAAAATGGAAAATGGACTTTTGATTAGCCCGTCGCCTCAGCCTGCTCCTATGCTGAGCATTGGAATGGGGCCAAACAACAGCATTGTGCTCTACAATCCCAAGACAAAGGGAAAAAGGGACCACTTTGAAGTTGTGCTCCCCATTGACCACATTGATGTGATTATTCATATCAACGGTCCAAAGGTGTTTTCGCGACTGGACATTTGCTTTTTTGAGCCCGTTTTCATTCCTGGCATCAACAAGAAAACCCCGATTGTGACCATTTACTTTGACCCCAATTCTTTTGGCGTCACACTCGAGCAAAACCAAATTTTGGAGAACAAGCGTATCATTGAAGGTAAGAAGCGCGGGATTGAAAGTGGACCAAACTTTGAGTCGAAGCGGCAAAAGGGTCTGACGGGAAGGGTGGCCAAGATGAATGCCAAACAGACCATCTCCATGATTTGTGAGTTTGATGAAATTGCGGAACACAACATCTTCAAGATTCAAAACATTGCGGAGGAGGTCAAGAATCTACTCGGGATTTTCGAGCAGCAGTGTCCCAACGCAACCATCTCTCATCTGACTATTGGTGACTCCCCTCGTAACGTGATTGGTCTTTCCATGATTCACCAGTCTCAGTTGAGCAGCGACCCATACACGATGATGGTGACTGACGATGGTCTCTCTCTGGTCGTCACGCGCAAAACAGTCCCATGCGGATATCATTTTGTCATTCACGCAAAGGTGATTGATATGGCGTTCATTGTGTGTGAGGACACGGAACAGAAGGAGATTGATGAAGAAGGAAAGAAGGTTGTACAAAATGTTGGAAAGGATGGTGAGCAAGGTGTCGATCTGGACGCCCCTTCCGCTCCCAAGCTCGTAACCAAGTACTCTGTTATCTTTATGCAGAAGAACGGAGACAACAACCCCAACTGTGAGACAAAGTACATGTGTGGCCTGGCTGACGTGGCTGTGCTTATCGAGTTCTTGGAGGGACAGCAAGTTCCGTTTTTCTCTACTCAAGCCACTGAAGACATGATTGCTCATCTTGACAAAAAGGAAATCGTTGATGCGGGAATGCCGGATATTGACCCAGAGACAAACATGGTTACGTCTGGACCGTTCGAGGGTCTTGTTTCTTTCATTCCTGTGAGGGACGACACGTCGGAGAACTCTTACAGCGACAGTGAGGACATGTTTGAATCTGACGAAGAGGTCGTTTATGAGTCACAAGAAGACGAACTGGACGAATTTGAACAAGAGATTTCAAAGGAGCAGCAAAAGAAGCGGTCGCAAAAGATTGTTGCAATTGCCAAGATTCAGAAAATCGAAGATCAGGTCCCCACAGAGTACAAGGCCAAGTTCAAGACAGCCATGTCAAAGAAGGACGGAGAAAAGGTGTGTGAGATTCTCCAGACATGCAATCTGTGGGACAGAATCGGACCTATCGTTGACGGCACCTTTGATGATGAAGAAGAAGAATCATACTCTGACGAAGACGAGGAAGAGCAAGACGAGGAACAACAGAGTCAGAATGAGGAAG
>JALUXV010000101.1 GCA_027013165.1 Alteromonadaceae bacterium | reverse complement strand
AATGACATGTTTTGCCAAATCGAGAGAAATAACAGTATTATTCATTGTGTATGGACTCCTTTGGTTTGCAAACTCCCACCTTATTCAAGTGAGGTGGTGGAGTCCATACATCGCCGAAGCCGAGCCCCCAAGGACGGGTTTACGGCGTGCAGTAAAAAGTCCATTGCTTTCCCTTGGTGAGGCCAATTCAACTTTCCAGTCTACATTGACCTACGCTGGAGCATTGCCAATTATCGTTACTGACAGCGCCAATCTTGGGTGAAATCACAGGCCTCGGTGGTAGTGTCGCTACCGGAAGAGTCTTGCTCGGCAGATAGTTCTGGTGACGAAGAAACTTCAGGTACATCGACCATTGGCTTATTCTGAAGCATCTGGAAAATCTTCTTAGCAATATCTGTGTTATCTATTTGTCCTGCAAAGGTCTCGTGCCCTGCACCAAAGGCAAATACTTCAACATCTACACCAGTGTGACCGCCCGTGGTCCACCCTGTGTTAGTTTTTTCATCAAGGAAAGTCTTGATAGCTGTATAACGAGTAGCGTCGTCCTCTTTAGCAACATCGTCAAACATGGCAATTTCTTCGTCGCTCAACTCGAATCCAAGCATTTCTTCAACGTAAGCTCCAGGTGACTCTTGCTCCGTCATTGCTGTGGTAATGAATGGGGCTGAGGCTTTTAACGATGTTAAGTAGTTTGGAGACCAGCGATAATCCCCTCCTGCACCAATAGTTAATCCACCTGTACTGTGATCAGCGGTTAGCACAACCAGTGTATCTGGGTTTTCTTCAACGTAAGACTGAAGATAAGTCATCGCCAATGCTAAGTCTCCCATTTCAGTCATTGCCGAGCCAATATCGTTAGCATGACCTGCCCAATCCACTTGGCTTGCTTCTATTAATAAGAAAAATCCATTGGGGTTTTCTAGGTGTTTAATTGCATGCTTGGTCATGTACTCCAAACGGTTGTTACGCACATCGTCAAGCACAGGAGGGAGTGCTATGGGTGCAAATAAACCAATAACATCACTTCCAGCAGGAATACTTGCTAGGCGATTGTATGAATCTGCATACTCATAGCCTGCATCAATGAACTGCGCTAACACATCACGGTCTTCTCGCTCAAAATAAGACGTTCCACCGCCTAACATTACATTTGCAACGAATTCTCCGTTAACGCGCACATCGTAAAAATCATCTGCGATTTCATCGTAGTTTCGGCGACTTTCGTTGTGTGCTATGTATGAAGCAGGTGTCGCATGAACAATTTGCGAAGTAACCGCTAGACCAGTTCTCATACCTCTTGCTTTTGCGAAATGCATTACTGATTTAACCGGTTGCTTATTGACATCTACACCAATCGCACCATTGTAGGATTTAGTGCCTGTTGCAAGCGCTGTTGCCGCAGCAGCGGAATCGGTCACGTAACCAGAAACCTGATCTGGATAGGTAGATGCCATTCCCACCAGCCATTGATCAAACACTACAGATTCAACAACGGGAGTGGAGGGATCATCGGCGTAATTGCGATACGCACCGGTATACGCTGGTCCCATACCATCAGCAACGACCATTATAATATTTTTCGGTTGATTAACCGTTAATGAAGATTCAGTACTGTCTTGAGTTGAAGAACAACCAGAAAGTGAAAGTGTGAACGATAAACCAAGGCCAAGTGCTTGGAACATATTTCGCTTTGTCATTAATGTTTCCCTGAGTAATACTCTCATTTTGACCATACGCCAGAATGAACAATCTCATATGGTAATATAAATGGGTAAAATTTCTACGGCCTAATAGAGTAAATTACTCGCGCATTTTGCTCGGCCTGCTTTTTTCGCCGCATTTTAAGTCACGGAAACACTAGATAAAAGCAAAAAGCGGTGAAAAAGCCCAATTATGCGAGCATGAGCGTTTACCTACCTTTACGACTTTCTAAGTACTCTCGTAAACGTTGTTGTGCTACATCAACCAACATATCTGGCTGAAACTTTGAAATAAATCGGTTACAGCCAACCTTTTCAACCATAGCGTCGTTAAAACTGCCACTTAACGACGTGTTTAACGCAATAAACAAATCAGACATTCTGGGGTCATTACGCACTTCCGCAGTTAAACGATAACCGTCCATCTCTGGCATTTCTGCGTCGGTAAACATCAATAGAATTTGGTCGCTCGGGCGATTTCCTTCATCTGCCCACGATTGCAACAATGCAAGCGCATCAGCACCGTTTTTGCGCTCTATTATTGTCATACCTAGTTGACTCAAAGTATCTCGAATTTGTTTTCTCGCCGTTCCCGAATCATCAACAACAAGTACTTGCTTACCCGCAAAGTGGTGTGAAATTTCCTCGTCTAGCACCTCATCAGAAATCTTTGTGTCATAGTCAATAATTTCGGCAAGGACTTTCTCTACATCGATAATTTCGACGAGTTCCTTCTTCCCTTGAACATCAATTTGGGTAATTGCGGTAAGATAGTTTTGCTTGCCTATACTGTTTGGCGGCGGCTGAATGTTGTCCCAAGAAGTGTTAACAATACTTAGCACTTGGCCTATCAAGAACCCCTGAACAGTTCGATTGTACTCAGTAATGATTACATTGTGCGACTCAGTCGTAGCACCTGTGCCTCGAATTTTTATCGCTTGTCTCAGGTCGATAATAGGAATTGCACTACCTCGGTAATTCATCACACCTTTCAGATTTTTATGAGATCCAGGCATGCTATTCAAGGTCGGAACGCCAATAACCTCTTTTATCTTGAAAACATTCATCGCAAAAATGTGGCGACTACCAAGCTGAAACATGAGCAACTCAAGTCGATTTTCACCGACGAGTTTTGTTCGTTGATCCACTGAAGAGAGTACGCCATTCATCGCTTGAATACACCGTATAACAATTTCATTAACACAGACATAAAAATCCGAATTCACTCTTATTCTAAGAATAATCCAAAGCTTACATACATATTGCGGTTTTTACATTGTCCATTGTGCTAAATGTTTATGAATGGACCGTTGCGATTAATGAACCCAAAGTGGCCAACTCACCTGCAATAGCATTCACAATAAAAATGACCGCAATCCAAAATATATATTTCTATTATTTTCATCTCACCTCTAGGATGAAATGGAGTTCAACGAAACGCATCAACAACGTTTCGAACAGTACAGTTAACAAACACTATTATAGTCGGGAGAGACGCTCATGTCGCAATATCAACAAGACATTGATAACTTCGCTACTCTAAAAGCAGCACAAAAAGGTACTTGGGAAGGAATTAACCCTGAATACGCTGCTCGTATGAAGATTCAAAATCGTTTCAAAACCGGTTTAGACATTGCTCGTTACACAGCAAGCATCATGCGCAAAGACATGGCTGAGTACGATGCAGACTCGTCACAGTACACACAGTCACTTGGTTGCTGGCACGGTTTCGTGGGGCAGCAAAAAATGTTGTCTGTTAAAAAGCATCAAGGTACCACCAATAAAAGCTACCTTTACCTTTCTGGATGGATGGTTGCTGCACTTCGCTCTGAGTTCGGCCCCTTGCCAGACCAATCAATGCACGAGAAAACCTCTGTATCTGCGCTTATTGAAGAACTATACACTTTCCTTCGTCAGGCAGACGCTCGAGAGCTAGGTGATTTATTCCACAAGCTAGATGACGCGAAAGCCAACGGCGGTGACGTTGCAGCAATACAAGCTGAAATTGACAACTACGAGACTCATGTTGTTCCTATCATCGCTGATATCGACGCGGGTTTCGGTAACGAAGAAGCGACTTACCTTCTTGCAAAACAAATGATTGAAGCGGGCGCTTGCTGTATTCAAATTGAAAACCAAGTATCAGACGCTAAGCAGTGCGGCCACCAAGACGGTAAAGTCACGGTTCCTCACGAAGACTTCCTAGCGAAAATTAATGCGGTTCGTTATGCCTTCTTAGAATTGGGCGTTGACGAAGGCGTTATCGTTGCTCGCACAGACTCACTAGGTGCGGGCCTAACTCAGAAGATCCCAGTATCTACTTCTGAAGGTGACTTAGCTGCACAGTACAATGCGTTCCTGAAAACTACTACAGTATCAAGTGCTGATGATCTTTCAGAAGGCGATCTAGTACTTAAGCAAGGTGGTGAATTAGTTAAACCTGAGCGCCTACCAAACGGATTATTCCGCTTTAAAGAAAACACTGGCTTTGACCGCGTAGTACTTGATTGTGTTACTTCACTTCAGCACGGTGCTGACTTGCTTTGGATTGAAACTGAGAAACCTCACGTAGGTCAAATCGCAGAGATGGTTAACGCAATCCGTGAACAGGTACCAAATGCGAAGCTAGTATACAACAACTCTCCATCGTTCAACTGGACACTTAACTTCCGCCAGCAAGTATTTGACGCATGGACAGAAGAAGGCAAAGACGTGTCTGAATATGACCGCAGCAAACTTATGTCTGCCGATTACGATGACTCTGAACTTGCTGCGGCAGCGGATGAAAAAATCAAGAGCTTCCAAGCTGATGCTGCTCGCGAAGCTGGCATTTTCCACCACCTTATTACACTACCAACGTACCACACGGCTGCACTGTCTACTGACAATTTGGCTAAAGGTTACTTTGGTGAGGAAGGCATGTTGGCTTATGTTCGCGGTGTTCAGCGTCAGGAAATTCGCCAAGGCCTAGCATGTGTTAAACACCAAGCTATGGCGGGTTCTGACCTAGGCGATACGCACAAAGAGTACTTCTCTGGTGATGGCGCCCTAAAAGCCTCTGGTGAAGACAACACGATGAACCAGTTTGATGTTTAATAAATAAAACATTGTATTTTTATAAGAGGACACCAATGCGGTGTCCTTTTTTTTCGTATTTTTACACCTTCCATTCAGCAAAATTATTAAATTCTTTCCATATAAATTAGGCCACTAAGCAATATACCTCCATAAAGGCTAGAAATAGTCTTTGAAAAACAATAGTCTTGTACCCTTACAACAAAGAAGCATTACGACTAATCGCCTATCTGACAGAGCAATAAAAAGTCTTTATAATTGGCGTGTTAAATTAAATTAATACAGAGCATTACAACGATGAATATAGCGAAGGTCGATCTCAACCTGCTGGTGTACCTTGATGTGCTACTACGGGAAGGAAGTGTTACAAAGGCAGCGAATCAACTGAGTATTACTCAACCCGCTATGAGCAATGGCTTAAAGCGTCTTCGTGACTTATTCAAAGATCCATTATTAGTTCGTACTAGTGATGGAATGACGCCAACAAAACGTGCTCTGGAACTTCAACCCATTATTAGGGATGTATTAAGTCGTTTAGAAAGCTCAATTCAGCCTGAAACTGACTTTGACCCGCTAACCAGCGAACGAACATTCAGAATAATGACGAGCGACTACGCTGAAAGTACGCTGTTGTTAGAATTGGTGGGCCGATTAGCAGTACTTGCTCCCAACATTACATTAGATTTAATCACTCCAAGTGATGTGACCTTCCACGATGTTGAACAAGGTAAAGTTGATATGGCGATCAATCGCTTCGATGAACTTCCCTTGTCATTCCATCAAAAAGTCATATGGTACGACACTTTTAGTTGTGTCATGAGTGCCGACCACCCGCTTGTGGAAAAGTGTGACCTAGAGCGCTATCTAAATGCACAGCACATTTGGGTAAGTAAAACGGGTTTTGGTGTTGGCGTGGGAATTGATCCTAACGAAGTACAAAAACTAGGTTGGGTTGATGCTGAACTCACGAAAATTGGCAAACAGCGCTCAATTCGCGTATTTACACGCCACTATCATGCCGCTTTGCAAATCGCCAAAACACAGCAGCTCATTGCAACGCTTCCAACCAAAGCCGCTAAGTTGTTTTCTCACGATCCTGAAGTCGTTATTACAGAACCGCCGTTTGATATTCCTCCCATTGCGTTGAAAATGGCATGGAGTGCGCTACTTCATCACGATGCAGGACATATTTGGTTACGTCGACTAATTAGCGATGTTGCTGCGGAAATGGGTAGTCAGTAGCCAAATTCACAGTAACTATGGCAAACATACAAACCATAAATTAAAAAATTACCCCTATACTCACTAGAATAGTGAATGAAACATAATGTATAGGGGTAGTTATGCAAGGATATATCACACGAGGCCGCCTTCAGGTTGCCGACATACTCGATTCGTTTATCAACCAGCAGGCACTGCCTGGTACTGGTGTCTCACCTGACGCTTTTTGGCAAGGTGCTGAATCTCTCTTTGCCGACTTTATCTCTGTCAATCAATCGCTGCTTGAGAAGCGGGACGAACTTCAAGCTAAGATTGATGCATATCACAAAGCGGGCAAACCGGTATCAGGCGATAGCTACACAGCGTTTCTCACCGAAATTGGCTACCTTGTAGAGCAACCTAAAAAGGTTGCCGCTACTACCACAAACGTAGATGCAGAAATTGCGACTATGGCTGGCCCTCAATTGGTAGTACCTATCAACAATGCTAGATATGCACTAAATGCAGTAAATGCTCGTTGGGGTAGTCTTTATGATGCGCTGTATGGCACGGATGTTATCGATTCTGACGGCGGCGCTGAGAAGGGCTCTTCATACAATCCTGTGCGAGGCGCAAAAGTTATCACTGCTGCACGGGAGTATTTGAACACACTTATTCCTTTGGCGCAGGGCGATCACCGCAACAGCGTTTCGTACACGGTGGAAAAGGACGAACTTTTCGTTGAATTAAACACTGGCGAAAAAGTGCAGCTAGATGCTCCTTCTCAGTGGATAGGCTACACAGGTACGACTGAAGCGCTAGCATCACTATTGTTTGTTCACAATGGTCTGCATTTCGCTATTCAATTCGATGAAACTCATCCAGTGGGGAAAGCAGATCCAGCACATATTAAAGACATTGAAGTAGAGTCTGCATTAACCACTATCATGGACTGTGAAGATTCTGTGGCCGCAGTTGACGCTGAAGACAAAACGCTCGTTTACAGCAATTGGCTTGGCCTTATGAAAGGCACCTTAAGTATTGAAATGCAAAAGGGTGGACATACACTTACCCGTTCGATGCACGAAGACAAAAGCTACCTTCCATCACAATATGCAGACAGTACTTCGCCGATAACGCTAACTGGACGAAGCCTTATGTTTGTGCGTAACGTTGGTCACCTAATGACCAATGATGCCATGCTATTCGATGGGCAACCTGTGCCAGAAGGTATTATGGATGGATTAGTGACCTCTCTTATCGGTAAGCACGACCTACTTGACAACGGCGCGTTTAAAAATAGCCGCGAAGGCAGTATCTATATCGTTAAGCCAAAAATGCACGGCCCTGAAGAAGTTGCCTTTGCCGACAAGTTATTTGCAAGCATTGAACAGATCATCGACGTTCCCCAAAACACGCTAAAAATGGGCATTATGGATGAGGAGCGCCGTACCAGCGTGAATCTTCAAGCGTGTATCAATGAAGCCAAAGAACGTGTGGTATTTATTAACACCGGCTTCCTTGATCGCACAGGGGATGAGATACACACTTCAATGTTAGCCGGCCCATTCGCCGAAAAGGCTAAACTCAAAGCACTGCCTTGGATCAGCGCCTATGAAACGTCAAACGTGGCGGTAGGTCTGCGATGCGGTTTGTCAGGTAAAGCGCAGATTGGTAAAGGTATGTGGCCGATTCCCGACGAGATGAAAAACATGATGACGGCGAAACAGGTACATCCTAAATCGGGAGCGAATACCGCGTGGGTGCCCTCTCCCACCGCAGCGACGTTACATGCGCTTCACTATCATCAAATCAATGTTTTCGACGTTCAACAAGGTTTAGATGAGGAATTCGATGGCCTGTCCGATATTCTCACTATTCCACTACTAACTGAAGGTAGTAAGTTAACCGGTGATATTATTGAGCGTGAAATTGATAATAATGTACAAGGTATTTTGGGCTATGTAGTTAGATGGGTACACCAAGGTGTTGGATGTTCAAAAGTGCCAGATATTAATAATGTGGGACTTATGGAAGACAGAGCAACACTTAGGATCTCTTCTCAACACATCGCCAACTGGCTAGAACACAATATTGTCACTAGAGAGCAAGTTGAAGCGTCATTGCGCAAAATGGCTGTTCTGGTGGATGAACAAAACCAAGGCGATCCAGAATATATTGCCATGGTACCCGACCTTGATAACTCTATCGGATTTCAGGCAGCATGCGATTTAATATTCCTCGGTAAAGAACAGCCAAGTGGTTACACAGAGCCTTTGCTTCACGCTCGTAGAAGAGAAATGAAAGCAAAATTAGCAAGTGTGTAGTTAAGATCCTGTTTAACTGTACAAACAAAAACGGCCAGTGGTTTAACATTACTGGCCGTTTTCTTATTTACAAGATGAGGTTTAGATATTGTAATAGTCGCGATACCACTGAACAAAAGCTTCAACACCATCTTCAATAGACGTGGTTGGTTTGTAGCCCATGTCATTTGCCAAAGCTTCGACGTTTGCATAAGTATCTGGAACATCGCCAGGTTGCATAGGCAAAAGATTTTTCTTAGCTTCAATACCCAAAGATTTTTCTAGCGTTTCAATAAAAGACAGTAAATGCACTGGGGTTTGCGCACCAATGTTGTATACCCGATATGGCGCTTTACTCGTCGAGGGGTTTGGCGACATTCCGTCCCATGATTCATCTGGCTGAGCATTGTTATCAAGCGCTCGAATTACCCCTTCAACAATATCGTCAATGTAAGTAAAGTCTCTTCGATGATTTCCGTAGTTATACACGGCAATTTCATCACCAGCGAGAATCGCTTTAGTAAATTTGAACAAGGCCATGTCTGGGCGTCCCCACGGGCCATATACCGTAAAGAAGCGCAGACCTGTCGTAGGCAAATTATACAAGTGGCTGTATGTATGGGCCATTAGCTCATTCGCTTTCTTAGAGGCCGCGTAAAGGCTTACTTGGTGATCAACGTTGTCCTTTTCAGAGAAAGGCATAGATTCGTTCGCACCGTAAACTGAGCTTGAAGATGCGTAGACTAAGTGCTCTACGTTATTGTGACGGCAGCCTTCCAAAATATTCACAAAGCCGACTAGATTAGAGTCTACATAAGCATGAGGGTTTTCGAGTGAATAACGCACTCCCGCTTGTGCAGCCAGGTTGATCACTTTATCAAATTTTTCCTCGGCGAAAAGAGATTCCATTTTCGCTCGATCTTCCAAGCCCATTTCAATAAAGCTAAATTGACTGGCGTAGGCTTTATCTTTGATATTTGCAACACGTGCCTCTTTGAGGGAAACCTCATAATAGTCATTAAGGTTATCAATACCAACAACCGTATCGCCGCGCTCTAGAAGATAATGTGAAACTGCTGCGCCGATAAATCCGGCAGCGCCTGTTACTAGTACTTTCATTAATACAAGGTCACTTTTATAAAACTAAGCTCTATTTCCATTCTCTTTTATGAAAACATGTTGTCCAAAAATTAATTTCATGACATTTCTGTAGCTCTTCATTGATAAGTGGAACGCTAACGTGCCAATCGGCATTTTCATCCAGTGTCCACGTAGCTCACCCAACCAAAGACTAAATCCTCGCTCTCCATCACAAATTAAAATGTGTTTTGGTAACGTCAGCCTTTGTAAGAGCAATAACTCTAAAGATGAAACCCGTTCTAGTTCTACTGAAACTAGACTTGCGGTGACGTTAGGCAACGATATATTAAAGTGAATCGACAATAGGTGAAAGGCTAGAATACATTCTTTTCTAAAACCATACTTTTCGGTGATGGCCATTACGTCATGAAAAAACTGCTCTGATTGAGAAGAAGACAATAAATATAGATCTGTCATATCGCGAAAAGCGGAAGACATATCTTCATTGAAAAACAAGTGAATGGCGCTGTGAAAAAACATAGCGGGTTCACACAGTACGGTTATATTGTTGTACGCTGTCCCATAATCTTTTACAAAGGCTTGGATATTTATACTTTTCCCGGAAATCACAGGGACCAAATTGTGGTGAATATCAAGTACCGTACCTCTTGACCCGTGTTGCATAGGAGGAATTTCGTGCGCCCATTTGCGATAATACATTTCATCGTAGTCGTCTAACGAGTGGTGCTTCCAACCCACTACGCAAAGATATTGTTCAATATTCTCTAAATTGTTTTTGGGGACCAATAGATCAATATCGCTATACACACGCCCTAAACTTGCAGGGTTATCGGTCACTGAATAGGCAGCGCCTTTTAGAAAGACGATATAATCAGCTTTATCACTCAATGCTTTAGAAAGCTCTGAGGCTTCTTTCTTGGCCAATACAGCTTGCTTTTTGCTGACAATGTTAGCGTTGACAAAATGACGAAGTGCCTCTGGAGGGATTTCCTCCAATAACTGCCCCTCTCAAGAATCGCGTAAAAACGAGCCAGCATTTTTTCCTTACGAAGAATGAGAACCAATTGATTCCACTCTTCCAAAGTGAAAGATTGAACTGGCTGTGGATGTACGATTAAAGAGGCAATAAAACTAGCGCTAAACACAATTGTTTCCCAATACCAATTCGTCTAAAAAGTGACTCACTTCACTCATATTGTTGTAGTGAATTTCAAAGCAAGCACTTTTCTCTACTAGGTTCAACATGGTATTGATTCCAACTGCTCCTAGCAGGTTGTGATTAAATGCATTTTTCGTCAGCCCCTGAAAACACCCTGCTTTATCGAGCTGATAAACATCCAAAAAACAGGAGGGGTCGTACTTTGGAAATACAATACCAACGACTTCGGCTGATCTATTCTCCTCATCCACTGAGTGCGAACTGGGGCACATGTGAGCAACATCACCTTTATGTGTTTTGGGTGCAATAGGTGACACATAGACATCAGGGAACCAGGTTTTAACTAAGTCTATTGCATTGTTTTTTATGCATATCGGCCTAACAAAAGGGGTAATACGACTGTCTGCTGGTGAAATCAAAGCCATTTCATCTGACAGCAAACGCCATCCGTGATTTGACAGGTAGGCCGTGAGTGTACTTTTACCCGAACCAGAAGGTGCGGGAAGTAAAATGGCTTTGTCACCCTTAGCCAACACAGCTGAATGAACGATAACATAGCTAAACTCGTGGGTTGCAATAACCCAATTAAGTCCCCACTCAAGTAACGCGTACCCTTGATTTTTATCAAGGGGTTTAAAAGGCTCCTGCCCTTCACAAAGAAAACGTGCTTGCGGCTTTAACAGGCGTCTTAGCCCCTTACTATTCGCTATACTTACGTGATAATCGATATACCCATCAAACTCATGGGTTTCAATGAGTCTATTACCGTAAATGTGTTTAGCGGCGGTTTTAATATACGGGAACTGAGTTTCTACACTGAAAGTAAAAGGGGAGCAATTCAAAACAAAACTGCTAGTCACTTTCTGTAAACCCTTTATTTACTAAGATTGAGTTAATGCGTTCTGACACTGAATCCAATACTGGGAATGATTGTTCACCAGATACATTAAACTCACACTGAGTGGCGTCGACGATTAACGACTCGTCTGTATCCGTGTTGTAGAATAATACGCCACTTTTGTCGCTAAACGGGTAAACAAGTACCCCTGCCTTAAACATTATAAAAGATTGAAAGAAGATGGGTTTTCGATGATGCTAGTTAACTGATGAGCCGAAGTTTCGGGATTCGAATAAGTTAACTCGATGAGCTTTCTAGCGAAGGCATAGGACGAACTGAATGTGCCATCCTCTACCACAGGATAATAAATGTCATCCTGCCCACTCATGGCTGCGTTTAAAAACATAGAGATACAGAGTCTATTATAGTCTGCGTACCCTGCGTAACTCGATATGTGTAAACCCAAAATTTTATAAAGATAGGTGTCATACTTTTCGGTATGGTAGTAAGAAAAACTATCGTGATATTTGGCCTTATAAGCACTTACACCGAAGATATCTTTAAAAGTTTTGTACTTAAACTCGTAAGGCATGTTGTATCGCCAATAATCTGGGCTCTCTAGATTGTATTGAACGATTGAATTGGCATCTGACCCGTTACCTGATGCACCTGCCGACGCTGTAATACTGGTGTGTGCCCACACCGATTTAGTCGGTAATGAAACAACCATACTTCCGGCTAATGCTTTTTTTACAAAATTACGCCGACTCTGACTTTTCGTCTGGTGATTATTATTTTCCATAAATTCCATATCGTCACGACTATTGTAGTTCACGTTCTACAAATACAATTTCTAGGTAAGAGCTTACAAAAACCTTTAAGCACATTTCACACCACAAATAAAAAGCATTGATTTAAAAAGAAAAACAATGAAATTCATGTGCTAGTGTAAAGATTTCAGACACTAAAAGTTACAAGATAACAAGCCAGTTTCACAATGCATTTATCAATGCGCCCCTTTTGCACGGCTGAGCAATTTATGAACATGCGCGATAGGTATGGCATAGCTAATGCCCGTAGGGGTGCTTATTGCAGACTCCTTTCCCGCCACAATAAACACCTTGTTGATAACCCCAATCACTTCACCGGAATCAGGCCGATAAATAGGGCTTCCTGAATTACCGGGGTACGCCGTTGCGTCAAGTTGATAAATCAGATCTGGATTTTCTAAACGCGCCAGCATGTCAACCGTTAACCCCTGAGTCTGAGTGGTAGGCAGCGCATCCGGTGACACAGAGGCGATGTAACCCCGATGCGTAGAAGCATATAAGCCCAACACAGCACCCAACGGATAACCGGTAATCGCTATTTCTGAGCCAACTGGCAACAATTCACTGTTTGCCAACACAGTACTGGGTAAAGTTTCTTGAATACGAAGTAGTGCTAGGTCATGTTGGGGGTCAATGGCTTCAATGGTTGCTTTGAGTGTTTTAACGTCCTTGCCTTGTCCATGAAGCACAACATAGTGTTCTACCACAGTTGGATCGAGTACTTCATCAACAACATGGTGATTGGTAATCACCCATTGACCATTGTCAACAACAAAACCTGTACCTCTCATTTGGCTACCCGATTGTTTAAGCGGACTGTACAACCCAATAGCAACCACTGACGATGATACGCGTTCAACTGTCTCGACAAAGTCATAATTGTGGGCAGAAGAGAACGAATGTTTAGCTCCTACACAGAGCACTAATAAAACTAACAGCCCTTTTGTAAACTGATGTATTGAACTATTCACGACGCCTCCTACAGAGCATTGCTATAAAAAGTGATTACCTTAGCGGGTAGCGCTAGCTTGGGTAATTTTCAGGCCTAATATGTTTATCATCAACAAACGCCTGAAGCCATGATACTGTATACAGCAGATAATCTAGAACTTATATGTTTGATGGATATTTTAAAATTCATTGTAGTGTCACTAACCTCACCTATCGTACTTTGTTTTGCGCTATGTGCATTAGGATTGTTATTTGGACTTGCGGGTTTAAAAGCCGTAAGAAGAACACTGATGTCACTGTCAGTGCTCTGGATACTGCTATGCTCTCAACCCTATGTTAGCGACCTGATGCTCTATCCACTGGAACATAAATTCCCCCAACCTAGCCTAACTACGCAAACAGACTACATTCATGTGTTAGGTTGTTATTATGATACCGACGGTGACATGTCAGAAATCAGCCGTTGGTCAGAGTGTTCTTTGCAAAGGTATATCGAAGCTTTCAGAATTTACCAAAATACCAACACCAAAATCATTGTCTCGGGGGGTTACTTTTTAAAAGACAAAGAAATTAATTACGCTGAACGTGCGGCTGAATTATTGTACTCCCTAGGAGTACCTTCGAGTCATGTTGTAGTCATTCCAGAGGGTACCACGACTTCTGAAGAAATAGCCCTTGTATTGGCAAGGTTTTCAGATGCCACACTGGGAGCGGTTTCGTCCGCAACACATTTAACCCGTCTAAAAATGATGTATCGAAACCACAGCTCACCTGTAGTACTTTTTCCGGTAGATTTTCATAGCACTGGCGAGCTTGCAGGGTCAGTTCAATTGCCCTCAATAACTGCACTAAACGGTGTTCAGCGAGCGCTTTACGAATTTTTTGCCATTGTAAAATACAAGTTTTTTACCGAACAAGAGAGTTAGTGTGAAGTTTACTCAACTCCCCAAAAATAACGCTAATGAAATAACGCTTACCAGTAAAAAGATATCTAAAAATTTTGATGTGGAAGCGCTCTACCATTCGACTATTGGTCTTCCGCAACACCTTTCACCATTTTTAGATGAAAACTGGCAATCAAGCTGGATAAAGGCTTTAGAGACCCCAATTTCACTGGTCGAGTTCTGGTTAAAAAAAGAGCGTATTGGTTTTGCGTTTATCGGAATAACAAAAGCATTCCGTTTTTTTCCCTTTAAAAAAGCATTACTCAATCAATCGGGTATACAGCAACAGGATCAAGTGTGGATCGAATGTAATGACATCATTTGCGACGAAGCTCACAAATCAACATGTACCACCTTACTGTTGAAATATATTTTTAAACAGCCTTTCTTGTTTAGATGTGAGGCATCATTTCTGAGTTCTACAACCCATTGGTTAAATGCTGCCGCTCATCTTGGATTGAACTATGAGCGGCAAAACATTCCAAGCTATATGCACACATTCTCTGAGCGAAGCCTAGAAAGTGCCTTTTCATCCAATACGAGAAGTCAGATCAGACGGGCAGTAAAAAAAGCCAATGCTGAACTTGGGGAAATTTCGGTATCGGCGGCCTCGACCACAGCGCTCAGCGATTACTTTCAACAACTTGGGGCATTACACATTGAACAGTGGGCCAACACACCAGAAGGAAGTGGCTTCCAAAACCCTCAATTTATCCTTCACCATGAGACACTTTTTACCCTTGCACCCGAGCGCGTTAGGTTACTGAAAGTATCAGCAGGTACTGAACTCATTGGCTTTAGTTACTACCTTATTCACAACAAGGTGGCCTATTTTTACTGCGCAGGAATCAATTACTCTATAGTACACAAAGCGATAAAGCCGGGGTATTTGTTACATTATCTGGCAATGCGCTTTTTTGCGGAAGAAGGCTTTACCGGCTACGACTTTCTCGGCGGAGACTACAGATACAAAAAAAGCCTCAGCAACCACAGCTATAACTTTTCCACATTGACATTTTTTAGCCCACGGCTGCTACCTAGGGCCATAGAGAAACTAAATAACCTACTTAAAACGTGTCGTCGTTTTATTGCGAAGCCTAATCAAATCGCGAACGAACAACTTTGGCTGGGTTCCCCGCCGCAATCACGTTTTCAGGTACGTCGTTCACGACCACCGAGCCTGCGGCAATAACGCTACCTTGACCGACGTTAGCCATAATTAGCGCGGCATTTCCAATCCAACAATTGTCACCAATGCTAACTTTCGTAAAGGCTCCCCCTTGAGATTTAATTGGCTTATCCGGGTCTGAGAAATTGTGCTGACCTTTTCCACTCATAATGTGAACACCACTTCCCAGCAGGGTATTCTCGCCAATGGTACACTTCCCGATATTGCATTGGGGACCAATGTAAACGCCTTTGTATATTTCCGTGTCTTGTTGAGACAATAACGTACCGAAACCAATAAGGGCATCCGCAGAGCAATGGGTAATGGCAAAGCGATAAAAACCGGACCGCAAATAACTCCCAACTTTGCCGGGCAAAAGACTCAAACTCTGACTAAAAGCAGCTAGCATTGCATCTTTATTGAAGATCAAGCTCAGGAATATGAAAACGAGAGTAACTGGTAACATGACTACTGCAAAGACCGAAAACATTAACCCTTTGATTATCGATTTCATGAGTTACTCAAGGCCTCTTCTAATGGTTTGAGTTGATTTTCCCAGCTGTAAGACGCCAGTAAAGCGTTAAGCGCTGTTCGCCCCTTTTCCCTACCTATATCCTGAGACTCCACTGTTTCGATACAAGCGCCAACAAAGCTCTCTGCATCATCAACAATCCACATAGCATTTTGATCAGCAAAGGCTATACCTTCCGCCCCCATAGACGTAGTCACAATGGGAAGAGCACAAGCTGCCGCTTGCAATACTTTGTTTTGCACTCCTCGAGCAAGTCTAAAAGGCGCAACAAATGCGGTAGCATTATGAAAATAAGGCAAAATGTCATCAACAAAACCCGTCACATCAATATTGGGGTCGTTAGTACCCAATGCTTTGACCTCTTGAGTTGGGTTCATACCTGCAATGGTAAACTTTGCATCGGGAAACTGCATTTTGATCGCCGGCCAACAATGTGTGACAAACCAAATCACCGCGTCTACATTCGGCTTATAATCCATAACGCCAGTAAAAAGGAAATGTGCGGAATCAGATTGTGATGTATTGGCGGCTGGGTAAAAGGCGGAAAAATCTAACCCATTCCCCAACACCTTAACGGTTTTAGCACTAGAAACTGTTGAGCTAAATAGCTTTACTTCTTCATTAGCAATGAGAAACGCCGCTTCAAAGTCTTCACATGCGCGTTTTTCTAACTGGCGAATACCTTCGCTCTCTCGTTTGTAAACCCAATTCATAGGCCAACGACTGCTCTCGTAATATTGACGCCATTTGTCTGAATCTACATCCATCATGTCCATAAACAGGCGACATTGTCGCTGCAAGTAACTGGGCGAGTTAAACACATAATAACCAAGACTCGATGCAGAGAGAAAAAGAACATCAAATTTGCCCAGTAGCGCTTCATCAATACACTTCTGTAGAGCAGAGCTGAAAAACGCCCCAACGCTGAGAGGTTGCTGATTCAACAGTGCCCAAGAATATTGCAATACCTTATTTCGCGTTCGAAAAGGTACTACCTCAATGCCCAACTTATTTGAGAGTGCTTTACCATTCTCGACCTCACTCTCATTTTCACATAAAGACAGTACAGTAACCTTATAGCCTAAATTCACTAAGCGTTCGATTTGGTGAAACGTTCTCAGTTTCTCCCCTTTATTAGGTGGATAAGGAACACGTTGAGACACCACGCCTATTGTTAACTTCTTCGCCATTCAAGCCTTCATATGAAAATACAATTTCTTATATGCTCACCATAGTAATGTAAATGCCTTTTCATCGTCAAAACACATTGCTCAACTGTATTTTTAATGAATACATTGGTTTAGTTTAAAAAGTCAGTTAAAGTAGCTTTGCGTCCTCGCTATCACGGATGAAGTACAAGAGCCAATCGATGCCGTATACGTTATTTTCCCTAACAAATCCTGACCGTACTCAAGATAGAATCTGTCATTTTCAGATTGGTCTGCCTTTTCCCAAAGGTATGCTGTCTGTCACTGCGGATATCTGTTTACAAGATGCACAGTCACGACTAGTAAACGTTGGCTCAGAAGTCATTCAAATGTGGGAAGATGGCTCGGTAAAATGGCTTTCAGTCTTTGGTTTACACTGCATTCAGGCGGGAGATACCTGCGAGATAGCGCTCTCTGAGCTACCTTTCCCGTTAACCAAACAAGAAAACCCAGTAAGGGTAATTTCAGGCAAGTTATTTATAACCCTTGATAACGGAGAAACAATCAGTTTTTCAGAACACGAATTTTGGGATCTATCCATTCATGGTTTGCAAAGCACACTTTACATTAACCAAACCTCTAACTTGTTGCACCATAGCGTAAATACTCACTATAAAACCTATCAAAGCAATGGAGTTTTCACTGCGGTTGTTGTGAATCAATCAGCCGACCTGAATATTGATGGTAAAGCGCTCTCGGTAAACCAAAAGTCTGTGGTATTTTTGTGTGACGGGTCGATAAAAAGCCAGTTTACCTTCACAAATCCAGCCGCCGCTTTGCATACTAACGGCCAATGGGATTTGGGAGATCCAAACTCACTTGCGATCACCGAAATCGGTATTGCAGTTGATTCACCGGCTAATCTGTTGAAAGTAAAAACAATAGACAACGGCGGCAACCAAACGAGTACTGACATTACAAATTTCGAAACCTGTTCCGTTGTTCAGCTTGCTAGCGGTGAAATTAACTATAACTGCCCAAACCATGTGGATGCCGCAGGAAAGGTCCCAAACGTGGTTAACGGCTATCAAATCACGCTGGATGGCGAAGTGGTCAACGCGGGTAAACAATGTACGCCCACTTCAACCTTTATCGATAACACCGGCAATAGGCCCATATATTTTGAAGTAGACAAATTCTGGGAAAAGTTTCCCTCCTCATTACGAGTGTCATCAAACACTTCGCATATAAGTCTATTGGGTTCGGAAAACGGCCCTCCTCTAGAATTACAACCTGGGGAGCAAGGCTCTCGTTCACTGTTTGTTTCACCAAATCACATCACTGAGGCGAAAGTCACCATTAATGCTCAGTGGGTCAAGAGCACCCTCGCGGTACCTTTTGCACCGTGGGACAATCACACCAGTATCTTCCAATCCTTGATCAGCGAAGGCATTGAGGGTCAAGATTCTTTCTTTAAAAAACGACTAGTTATCGACGAATTTGGATGGCGACATTTTGGTGAGCTTTATGCTGACCACGAGAGAGCATTAGCACCTGAGACAACACACTTTATCTCTCACTACAACAACCAATATGACCCCATTCAAGGCATGTTATATCAGTGGCTAGTTTCTGGAGACCACCGTTGGTTTGAGTTAGCAGACGACTTGGCAAAACACGTGAGTGATATCGATATTTATCACACTCAAAAAGATAAGCCTGAATACTCAGGAGGGCTTTTCTGGCACACAGACCATTATGTACAAGCATATCGCGCTACCCATCGA
>JALUXV010000100.1 GCA_027013165.1 Alteromonadaceae bacterium | reverse complement strand
ACAAGGTTGAAGTAAAAGGGCAATTTGTAGATGTAGACTTAGGCACGTATCAAGATGCATTTAACACCACCAATCCATTTACCGATTTACCGGTAAATTGCCGCCAAGACTGTTACAACGCATGGCTTGAAGATAAGGCCAACGCCACAGCACAAGACGTGGGTTATGTATTAGCAGAAAACCTTAGCCTTGTTCCCCAATACTATCGCTACACCATTACGTTTTCTAAATTTGCGCAAAGTGAATTACAACAAGCTTATAGCAAGCTTGCCAGCAGCGACAGGGCACGACATTTAGACTTAATTAACCGCTTCGACAGTGAAGCGCAGTGGCTGCATAGCATTGGCTCTGCTACGTATCGCTTTGTTACCAACGTAAACGCTAGCCAAGTACAAGCGGTGTTAGTGGACTTTTTCGACACCCAAGGTATTGCTGTGCTGCCCAGCTATAACGAACGCACTCGGGTGTACACCTTTACCCGCAGTGGCATGCCCTACACTAGCTATTATGTAGCGGCTGCCGTTGGGTTGATATTATTATGCTATGTGGTTTACGCCCGCCAGCTTAGGGTAAAACACCAACGGGTGTTAGACACCTACGCCACAGGCAATAACGGCGACCAATGGCTAAACCACTTTAACACTATGCGAACCCCCATGGTGCCTTTTAAGGCGGTGTGGTTTACGCAGAAAAAACAGTGGGAAACCCAACTACAAGCGTCGGCAAAACACGCCGAAAATGCATGGTTAGCCATAGACAAAGGCAATTACACCCACGCGCGCCAATGTATTGATGACGCATTACACATTAATGCCGACAACACACGAGCACTAGAGCTAAAAAACCACATTATTGACTACCAGCGGGGTCACGAGCGTTACACCTTGGCCGAACAAGAAGTGACTAGCCACCCAGCCAGTGCAATAACCTTGTTGGAAGAAGCTAAGCTACTTAACCCTAGGTTAAGCGAAAAAATAGACCCACTTATAAGCCAATGTCGCAGTAATTTACATAAAGTTTTGGCAACGCAAACCTTAACCAATGCCCAAACCTTTATTGACGATGGGCAAGATTACCCTGCCCTTTCACTGATAGATCAAGCCATAAACCAAATTTCGGAAATGGCTGCTTTTAGTGACGAGCTACATCAACTAACCAGCATGCGAAAAACCGTAGAGCAACGCTGTACACCGTTAAACGACGCCCTTGCTGGCAGTGGCGCACTGGCTAAAACCTACCTATTAACTCGGCCATCTATTTTATTGGGGCGCGCCAAAGCTACTACGCCCAACACCATCGCGGTAAGTTACAAACGCGTGTCGAGCGCACAAAAGCAGGTGCAAATAGAGCGAAACGGGGAACAATATTTTTTAACCGACATTAACAGTACTAACGGCTCGCGCTACAACAACCAATTATTGCCGTCGGGCACAAAAGTTAAAGCACAGCACAATGCCATACTGGCCGCAGGCATGGGTAAAACCAGTGCTGACAACGGTTTTTGTCAGTGGAAAACCCAAGTGTCAGAGTACTCGCCGGGTAGCCTTATTATTGCCTTAGAACAAACAGGCGCGCAATTTTTAGATGATTCTGCCTTAGGCGCAGCGTGGGCAAACATAGACCAAGAGCTTGGCTCCACATGGGCGTTAATACACAATAAGCTTGCCCTAGGTATAAGCCACAATAACACCTTAGATATTGGCTGTGTAAACGACAGTACTCCCCAAGCTTATGTGCTGTACGACAACGGTTTTTACCTAGCCCCCGCAAAACAGCGAGTAGAAAATGCCAACCTATTTATTAATAACGTTGCGGTGTACGGCAAAGTGCCCTTAATGGCTGGAGCCAAGATAACGCTGGGAGAATTACACATGGAACTAGAGGCCCTAGTATGAGCACAATAATAACCAGCGCCCTTAGTGACGTTGGGAAAAAACGCGACCACAACGAAGACAACTATTACGCCGCGCCCCTTAACGACAACCCCACTATAACACTAGCCATTGTAAGTGACGGTGTAGGTGGGCGAGATTTTGGTGAAGTAGCCAGCCAAATTACCGTAGACGAGTTCGCGTTGCTCAATCAAGAAAACAAACTTAGTGCAACCGCCGACCCTGACATGCGAAGTGCCATGTTAGACATGGCGGCACGACGTATTCACAAAACCATTTACGACACAGGTAAAGAAGACCCACGCTATCATGGGGCGGGTATGGCATGTACCTTGGTTGGCCTAGTTGCCGATGCGCAACAGGTGGGGTTTGTAAACGTTGGCGACAGCCGCTTGTACCATTTTAGCAACGGCGCACTGGTACAAAAAAGCACCGATCATACAGTGACTAACGCCTTGCTAGAAGAAGGTAAACTTACCCAAGAACAAGCGTTAACCCATGTTGATCGCAATACCTTGTATTATTGCTTGGGGTTAGAGCATGTAGACAACCCTGTTACGCCTCAAACGGGTTTATTTGACTGGGAACAAGGCGATACCTTATTACTGTGTAGTGACGGGTTAACCGACATGGTAAGCGACCAAGACATTGCTGATTGTATTAATAGCCTTAGCGGTAAAGCATTAGTTAGCGCACTGGTTGATGCTGCCAACAACGCTGGCGGCCGCGACAACATTACCGTTGTGGTACTAGAAAACACCTAGAATTTTAAAAATATCACTTTTTTTTAATTTATTTCAGCATAGCCCAGTAATTTTACCTCTAAGACTTTCATAGCCACTTGTAGCAAACAACAGGAGTGGCATATGAAACCTTTATCAAGTACCTCAAACGCAAAACTTGGCTTATTAAGCCTTGGACTTTTAGTTGCACTAACTGGCTGTAAAAGTAACGGTTCATCGGCGGAAGACCCGCTAGCCAACGTGAAACGCATTGACTATAGTTGTCAGCAAAATGTAGCAAGAATGGACGCGTCGTTAGCCAATACTGCACAACCCGCACAATATGCCACCATGGCCAAAATGCTTGAGCAATGTTGGCAAGGTGTACCGCTTTCTAACTACCACCCCGACGCCCAACTCGGCATGCAGCTTATGGCATCTAGCTTCTTATACGCCATACAAGCCGGCGACAGCGAAAAGGCACTAAACGTTCTGACTCAGTTTGAAGCCAACTTCAACGGCGCCGATCTTTACTTTGCCGACTACACCTCGTTTATCGACACCGCCACCGCACTGTTGGGCATGGCACAACCTAGCAACCTATCCAACCTAAACATTAATGCCGATTTGCGCAGTGAGTTAGAGCGCCAATCATACTGGCTACAACACTAAGGAGATGCCCATGAAAGCACCACAACTACTTAAATATTCAGCGTTGTCACTTGCTATGTTAAGCAGCCAAGTATTTGCATCTGATTGGCAGCCAGCATCCACCGACCAACTTGTGCAACTTCCTGCCAATATTATTGAGCATCGTATTGAGCAAGACTTTCAAACATCGCCAATGGCAACGCGCATGAGCCAATTAGAACAACAGCTTCGCGACAAAGCAGTGGTTATTGGCGACTTAGCAGCGCAAGTTGAACAACTTGAAG
>JALUXV010000099.1 GCA_027013165.1 Alteromonadaceae bacterium | reverse complement strand
TTTTTAGGCATAGTGATTAAAAACAGTGTGCTGCTAGTGAGTATTTAATGACCTGAGTATCCTGTGCACAATGAAGAAAGTCAATGGGTTTTTAGGTGTAGAAATTAGACCCATGCGGATGGGGGGCATGCGGTAAATGTAAGGTATAAGATGTAATGTGTAACGCTACCCTAGGCTTCAAATATGGTAATGCGAATAATCGAGCCCTGCTTTAAACCTTCATAAATATCTTTATCAGTGAACCCGCTATTGCGGAGAAGTTGCCTGGCAACAAGCTTAGCGCCTTTTGTACATTGCTTGTCGTGTATTATCCGAAGTGCTTTGTTTAAATAACTAATAGACGGCATGATAAATAACCTTACGCGCTAGGCGTGACTCTTGTATGATATTTAAACGATGTGTTTCGGTGTAATGATCACCAAAACCACGCAAACTGTGTTACGAATTAAAGTGGAATTTGACCCTTGGAGTTATTTTATAGCTGGTTAACGGCCAATGATGCGCTGTCGATATCATCTTCAGTAGTACTTGTTGTTACATCCTTCTTTACGTCGATGATGACAGCAACGCTGGGTATTGGTGGCGGGGTCTTATTACTGGCAGTAATGGCCGGTATTATGCCGGTTAGTGCGCTAATTCCAGTTCACGGGTTAGTTCAGCTTGGTTCAAATGGAAATCGTGCACTGATGACGGCAAGGCATATCGACTGGAATATGCTGAAGTATTTTTCTTTAGGCGCAATCGTTGGCGCTTTTTTGGCCTCGTTTGTTGTGGTTCAGCTGCCGTTGGTTATTATTCAATTTGCGGTTGCCGCATTTATTTTATTTCTGGTGTGGGGGAGTAAACCCAAAGCACAAGAAATGAACCCCGCGGGTAGAACATTGGCAGGGTTAGTAACCACGTTGGTTTCAATGTTTGTAGGTGCTACAGGGCCTTTGGTTGCGGCATTTGTCCATCGAAACAATTACAGCAAAATGCAGATAACCGGCACGTTTGCCAGCTGTATGACACTGCAACACGGCCTTAAAGCGTTTGTTTTTACCTTTGTAGGATTTTCTTTTGGCCAGTGGGCGGGGCTTATCATTATTATGATTGCCAGTGGTGCGCTCGGCACATTCATCGGCTTGAAAGTATTAAAGCGTGTCCCAGCTGAAAAATTTATGCTGGCGTTCAAGATAGTGGTGACACTGTTGGCCCTGCGGCTCTTGTGGCAGGTATTCTCAACCTTATTTCCCGCTGTAATCTGACACAGTTCTTTACCTTCAAAATACTTACGTTAGAGCACAAGTTTTCATTTCTAGCGTTTAAGCTCTGCGGCTTTACGGCATGTGTATCAAACATTAAGAGAAGATAAACCAGCGGAGGCAGACCACTGGTTTATCTTTTGCCTTTAGCTTTTACTCAGGGCTGAACCCACATATTGAGTTTGGCTTTTGGGGTTTGAGTTTTAAACGGTTAGAACCTGTAGCTCAGCGATAAATGCCACTCTCGCCCCGCAGCGGGTACTCGCTCACCTACTGCAACGTCAGTATTCATCACGCGGTTAATTCCGGCTGTGTGTGTGGCGTAATGTTTATCAAACAGGTTATGAACGGTTGCCGTTACCTGAAGGTTTGAATGTGCGTTATCTACAAAGGTGAAAAGCCCCGTAATATGCACCAATCCATATCCAGTGGTAGTGTTTTCACTTTGTAGCGCTGAAACGTGGTTTTGTGCTCCTGCCAATTCTGACGTTAGTTGCAGCGCCATTGGCGCATTAAGTAGCTGTGTATCCCACTGAATGGTGGTGATTAGCTGTTCGGGGGCAATACGAAACAACGCATCGTCGCGATTACCGTGCTGAACACTTGCTACTGCGTTAAGCCTCACGTTATCAAGCAGGTTACCCGAAACAGTCAGATCTGCCCCTTTGATTACGGCGTCTGTATTAGTCCATTGAAATGGTGTTGTACCTGCCATCATGGTAGAGACCATATTGGCCGCCATATTCGTGCTGGGAGAGCCTGTAATATAGTCTTGAATGTCCTGATAAAAGAGGCGAGGAGAAACTGACCAGCTTTTGAAACGGTAATCAATACCCACATCTATCTGGCGTGCGGTTTCGTTGTCTAAAGTCAGGTTACCGATGTAGTTAAACCCGTCTGCCATGCCCCCAGAAATGCCAAGAGGTAGCCACGTATAGCGTTCGTAGTAAGTAGGAGCACGGTTTTTCTGCGATACCCCAAGGATAATATCGACATTGTCGCTGGCGTGATATCGCGTGCTGGCGGCAACGTCCAACATGCTGTAGCTTTTATCGCGCTCAGCGGCGTTAAAATCATCAACGAGTTTGGCAATGGCAGGGTTCATCATAACCATATTAGAACCAGCTAGCCCGGCATCCATGTCAACACGTGTATATCGGGTACCAATTGTTGTTGAAAAAGATGCTTTATCTTGCTGCCATTCGGTGTACACACTGGCCGTGTCTTTTTCTGCATTGGTAAAGTTATCAACGAAGAACATGCCGTTATTAGGGTTGGTGATGGTTGAGTTATTCCTGCTGTGGTGCAGATAGGCACCCAGTTTGAGGTCACCTTCATAAAATGGCATTACATAGGTGGCATCTACACCTTGAGCAATAGCATCAGCGTTATTCTCTCTCGCCATGTCGGCAGACATCACCATGCGCTGTGAGAAGTTATCCATGGCATGTTGGTTGCTGTTGCCAAACCAGCTTAACGTGAAGAACTCCCTATCGTTTGCGTTATAGCGATAGCCCAGTCGATACCAAGCGGCATCAATAAAACCAATGTCCATGGCTAAAGCAGGCGTGCCGCTTTCGTTAGTATTAAGTTGCTGAAAACTCACATCGATTTGGTGATTGCCCCACTCGACGCCCGCCCTAAACTTACCGCCATTTCTTTGGTAATGGCTGTTTGGTATAACGCTGTTATCTCCCGACTCTTGTTCGTCGCGCTGCTGATGAGTGAAGGCGCCGCTAACAAAAGCCTGCTCACTCTTATAAAACAGATTGCCTTGGTATTGCTGACCGCTCCCCGGAGATATTGCGCTGGCACTTACGCTACCGCTAAAGCCTGTATTCAAGTCAAAAAGTGCTGAGGCATCAGAGCGAATGCGAAGCTTTCCGCCTAGCGTCTGCACACCTGCACTTACTGGCACAATCCCCCGGTAAAGGGTGGCGGTCAGTCCTGGTTCTGGCAGCACATGAGAAAGCGGCGAGTCCATGGCGTTTGGTCCTGCTCCAGCAATATCAACGCCATCAATGCTTACGCCAACTCTGTCACCATAAAGTCCTCGATACTGAATAAGCCCTGTCACCGGGCCATTTCGAGTTATCGATACGCCAGGTAATATGGCGAGCTGATCGCCGAAGTCAGCGTCAATATTGCTGGTAGCATTAACAGACTCTTGTTCGACATTTTGCGTGCTAAGGGAAAGCGGCGTGCCAATAACGGTGACCACTTCTGTTGAAGTGTTATCGGCCAAGTTGGTGGTGTTTGCGAAAATGTGTACGGGTGCGCACGCAGTAAATACTGCAAGCGCAATGATAGATTGCTTCATAACAATTCCATTTTAAAAAACGAG
>JALUXV010000098.1 GCA_027013165.1 Alteromonadaceae bacterium | reverse complement strand
GGTCAGCACCAAGGAACAAGAATTCAATTTGCAGACAGATGCATTGAAAAAGTACGGCTGCGAAAAAATATTTTCCGATGTGGCATCGGGTGCCAAAGCCAGTAGACCGTCACTGGATAATCTCATCTCTCAATTAAGAGCCGGTGATGTTATCGTTGTATATAAATTAGACAGGCTGGGTAGGTCGCTAAAACATCTTATTGAACTGATCGACTCATTGACCGAAAAACAAATCGGTTTGGTGAGTCTCAATGATCCAGTTGATACAACGTCTGCCCAAGGCCGTTTGATAACCAATATATTTGCATCCATTGCTGAGTTTGAGAGAGAGCTAATTGCAGAACGAACCAAAGCGGGGTTGGATGCAGCAAGGGCAAGAGGCAGAAAAGGTGGCAGACCTGAAGGTTTGTCCAAAGAAGCTGAGAATAAAGCAGCGGCGGCTGAAGCATTATACAAAGATGGAAAATTGAGTATTACAGATATTTGTGACCAACTCAGTATTGCCAGGTCAACACTCTATAAGTACCTGAGAATACGAGGAGTTGATATTGGGAAATACGACAAACAGGCACAACCAACGAATTAATGGCACCAAAACGGATAGCGCAAGAGGTACTAATTGATCTACACCGAAGGATAGATAGTCTTCCGGCGCGTGACGCTGCGAGGCGGGAAATTATCAAACAAGCCTCAGACCTTTACGGTGTGTCAGAAAGCACCCTTTACCGCCAACTATCGCAAGTTAAAAAGCCTAAGTCAGTTCAACGCAGTGATGCTGGTCGTCCACGTAATATCCCTGAAGAAAAGATGGTGCAGTATTGCGAAATCATTGCTGCACTAAAAATCAGGACTACCAATAAGAACGGTCGTCATATCTCAACTGTCACTGCATTAGATGTATTGGAGTCTACTGGCGTTGATTCTGAATATGGCTTTATCAAGTTACCCAAAGGGTTATTGAATAAAGCAACTGTAAATAGGTATCTCGCTTTATATGGGCTGGATAAATCCAACCTTATAAAAAATGCCCCAGCGGTAAGATTCCAAGCTAAACACAGCAATGAATGTTGGCAATTCGATTTAAGCCCTTCTGACTTAAAAAGTGTCGAAGAGCCTGTTTGGTACGACAAATCAAAAGGCTTACCAATTCTCATGCTCTACTCGATAGTGGATGACCGCTCAGGTGTTTGCTACCAACAATATCGCAATGTGCATGGCGAGGATGCAGGTAACGCTCTGCGCTTTTTGTTTGATGCTATGACACCAAAAGAGGATCCAGATATTCCCTTTCATGGCATACCCAACGTTATCTATATGGACAATGGGCCAATTGCAAAAAGTACGGTATTTCTGAATGTGATGCGCTTCCTTGGCATTAAAATAAAAATACATATGCCGGATAGCAAAGATAAGCGCCGAAAAACTGCACGCTCAAAAGGAAAAGTAGAACGAGCCTTCCGCACCGTTAAAGAATGCCACGAAGTGCTTTATCACCTACGGGAGCCTAAAAACGAGATAGAAGCTAATGAAATGTTGAGTGACTATCTGAAGAAATACAACGACCACCAACATCGCTCAGAACAGCATTCTCGAATGGATGACTGGCTAAAAAATATCGACGGTGCAGTGAAAAAGATGTGTTCGTGGGAAAGATACTGTGCCTTTGCCAGAGAACCTGAAAAACGCACGGTTGGTATTGATGCCAGGATCACGGTTGATGGCAGTGTATATGAAATAGATGCTGATTTAGCAGGAGAGAAAGTCGTTCTTTGGTGGGGCTTATTTGACGATGAGTTGTATGTTGAACATGACGGCCAGCGTTTTGGTGCTTACTTCCCAACCAGTGGCCCAGTGCCGCTATTCAGGTACAGGAAATTCAAAAAGACCAAGAATGAGCAACGACTGGATAAGCTTGAGTCATTGGCAAAGTCACTAAAATTGTCTGATTCTGGTGGTGTGAATAGTGAGGTTATTTCGGCCATGAAAAAAATTGTAGAGCCAGTGCCAACCAGAGAATTTGATGACCCTGATCCGTTTAACGAAAAACAGTACGAAAACCTTCTGAAGGCTAAGCTCGCTATATCCAAATATTTGGGTAAGCCCTTGACAATACTGGAGCAAGGCGACAGAGATATGATTGACGCTATCTTGTCTGAGTCGTTAGACAAAGATGCTGTAATGAAACGAATAAAAGAATATTTCAATAATAGGAGTGGGGAACATGCAAATTGAAGTCATGGAGCACTTTGGTATAAAGAAGTATTTTCGGGATGCAGACTTCTTTGAAACCGACACGGCCAAAAGGCTGTTTAAACAACTCAAAAAAATAATACCTGAAGGCCAGCTAATTGCGCTTACTGGTGTGGTAGGTATAGGCAAGACAACCTACCTTGAACGCATACAAAAACAGTTGGCTGTTGAGAAAAAAGTGATTGTGGCCAAGTCATTGTCAGTGGAAAAATCTAAGACGAATTTAACCACGTTGATCACGGCACTATTTTACGATGTTTCTGGCGATAATGATTATCGTGTACCGAAGCTTGGTGAGAAGCGGGAACGCGATTTACAGGAACTCATAAAGAAGAGTAAAAAGCCTGTTGTGCTGTTTTGTGATGAAGCTCATGATTTACATCACCGCACCCTTACTGGCTTGAAACGTCTCATGGAAGTTATTCACGAGGGTGGCGGTAAGCTTTCTATTGTCCTGGCTGGACACCCAAAACTCAGAAATGACCTGAAATCACCTACAATGGAGGAGGTAGGCTATCGCACGGTTACTATGTCTCTAGATGCCTCGCAAGGAATTCTGCGTGACTATATTCATTGGCTGTTGGATAAATGCACGAACGATAATGTAAAACCCAAAGATGTTATCGACGAACAAGCGATTGATTATCTGGCTGAACATTTATCTACGCCACTTCAGGTTGAGCAACACCTTACTCTTGCTTTAGAAGAAGCTTACGCAGTTGGCGTAAAGCCAATCAATGTCGATCTCCTAGAAGAAACTCTGTCCAGCCGTATTGATGAAATCGAACCAACACTTATCAGGCATGGCTACAATGAACGTGTTATAGCTGAACAATTCCGGTACCGACCAGCCGAAATCAGAAAGCTTTTCTCTGGTGGGTTAGAGCCAAGTAGAGCAAAGGAAATGACAGCTGAAATGCGTGAAGCTGGATTGCCTATCTAATTCTTAAATAAAGTGAGCCGACTGATTATGTTTGCAAGCCCGTTCTTGATTAAAGTGAGTCCATTCTCAATGATTGTGGGCCGAGCGGTCGGCTTATTCTCACTTAATGTGAGTCCAAAACGGGCGATGTAATCAAGTCGGCGGAATTAGGTTCGCGAGCCGCTACAACTAGTGAAGAAGTTCTTACCGTTACAGGTAGCAGACTCGAGCAATCTATCAACGACGTTTCGGGTACCGTGACTGTTATCGACGCTGCTGAGGTTGAAACGATTCAAGCAACAGACATTGGTGACTTACTCGACTACACACCAGGTGTAAACGTAGAAAAAGATTCTCGTTATGGCATCAGAAGTGTCAATATTCGCGGGTTGGAAGGTAACTACGTAAAAATTAAAGTTGACAATGTTAACGCACCCGCTGAATTCGAAAGCGGTCAATCTTTTATCGCCTCTTCTCGAATCGACCTTGATATCGATATGATACGCTCAGTAGAGATTACGCGAGGCCCAGCCTCGGCAAGCCAAGGTAGTGACGCAATTGGTGGACTACTTATGTTTACCACTAAAAACGCCAGTGATTTTTTGGGTGACGAAGACGGTTTTGGTGGTCACGTTAAATTTCTATATGACGACAGTACCGATGGCTTTAGACAGTCTTATGCACTCGCCCACCGCGCTGGAAATCTAGACACAGTGCTAAGCTATAGCCAAGCGAGTTTTGGTGCAGTAGAAGATTACTTCATGAATTTTGAAGAAAGTGTCGATCCGAAATCTGCGCTACTTAAAACAACGTATTTCTTAAACGACAATGACTATATTCGTTTCTCACTAGATTACAACGAAACTGACAGCTTTGCTGACATTGAAGACGAAACAGATGGTCAATTCGAATACACAAACGATACCAGTAAGCGCATTCGCTACGGACTACAATATCAAGGTACTTTCAATAACGCTCTAATGGACACAGTTCTGGCCCAAGTTGATTGGCAGGAAAAAGACCAATCAGCACAAACATATCGATGGGTTGGACCTAGTTACTATAACCCCACAGCGGCACCTATGGGCGAACTAAAGGACTACGGTTACACCGAAGACGGTTACGCCATTGATTTACAGTTCAACAAAACGCTTGGTAACCACCAGATCGCCTACGGTGCAACCTATATTGCTACGGAATATACCAACGTAAATATTACCTACGACGACACGGATTTTGATGGCAATTACAATGACAAAACCGAGCTGTTTTACTACATCCCTTCGTCGGATGCCAAATCGCTAGGTATATTCTTCATTGACCAAATATCGTTACTCGATGGTGACTTATTACTCTCTCCAAGTATTCGTTACGACAGCTTTGAGCACCAACCCTTTGATACCGATCCAAACGACGGCGATATTGCATTCACAGGTTACTCTTCTACAAACGTTTACGAGTCATTTGATGATTCAGAAGTTACTGCGAAGCTAGGTGCTGTGTATAAAATAGAGGAAAATACTCGAGTTTTCGCACAATTCGCACAAGGGTTCCGAGCTCCTGATTTTAATCAGCTTTACTATTCATATGCGAATGATAGAACAGGATACAAGTATCGCCCCAACCCTGAATTGAAATCAGAGTTTAGTGATTCATACGAGCTTGGTATCCGTCATAATAACGACTTTGTCAATGTTGAAGCTTCAGTCTTCTACAGTGATTTCAAAGACTTTATCGACACTGCATCGGACTTTTCAGACCCGAGCTACCCGTATGGTATTTACTACCGCGACAACATCGCAGAAGCCACTATCAAAGGCTTTGAAGTTACGTCGACCTTTGAAACTAGCCAGTTGATCGAAGGCTCGTGGGCAACGTTGGCCATCTCAAATTCTCAAGGTGAAGATGGCGATGGTAATGCGCTAGTTAGTGTTACGCCATGGACAGCAGCATTTAGCTTTAACTACGACAGTAGTGACGATTTCTGGGGCTTAAGTTTACGAGTAAAACACTACAGTGCAGCAAGTGCGTCAGACTTTGATGAGACCGCTCAGTATATTCCTGACGCTGAATCTATTGTTGACCTTACCGCTTACGTTCGCCCTATGGATGGCTTGACATTACGTGCAGGTGTTTACAACTTAACTGACGAAAAGTGGTACCGCTGGAGCACAGTTCGCGATGTTGCACCGAACGCAGGCCTAGACACCTATGCTGAAGCAAAACGCAGCTTTACTTTAACGGCAAAATACGAGTTCTAAACTAACACATGCGCTCGCCAATTTCGGCGAGCGCCCTCTTTTCTGAAACTCTCGAGCCCACGACGCTAATGCGTTTCCATTTGGGTTCAACATCACCCATTAACAATATATTCACAAAACTTATAGCCATCTCATAAATTAGCTTATTCGTCTCAATCACCATTTGCCAGTGCACATTTTATCTAATTGATTTATATAGGGGTATTGCATTGCCTGTGATTACTATTTAATCTGGACTTTCAGTTCAATTAATAATCAAAAGACAGAGATAGCTATGAAACGTGAAATGCAAAACTTACCTCCTGTAGACTCATCACGCCGAAAATGGCTTAAAACTGTCGGTATCGGAGCGGGTGCCGCTGCCCTAACAGCGTGTGTTGATGCAGGTGTCCAAGAACTTAGTGCCGCTGGAATGAAGACCGATCATTTCCCATCGGCTACGCCCAACTTAAATGACGGGCTTATAAGGTTGTCTTCTAACGAAAATGCGTTTGGCCCATCGGCAAAAGCGGTAGAAGCAATGCAAGGTGAGCTGTTCAATTTGTGTCGCTATTCAGACGCTACTGTAGATGTGCTTGCAAAGAAAATTGCAGCTCAAGAAGGTGTTTTACCAGAGCAAATTGTAGTAACTAACGGCTCGTCACCTATTCTTTTCGGCTACGCCGACTGGATCACAAAAAGCGGCAATAAATTAGTTACTTCTATGGCCACTTACGAAGGCATTCCTCGTGGTGCAGAGTTCATGGGAGCTGACGTTACCTATGTACCTTTAGACCCTAATATGGATTTTGACTTAGATGCCATTGAGGCCGCAGTAACCGAAGACACCACCGCTGTTTATATTTGTAACCCAAACAATCCAACGGGTCGTACACTAGACGCAGCAAAGCTGACTGCATTCGCAAAACGTGTGTCACAAAAAGCGCAGGTATTTATAGACGAAGCTTATATTGAAATGACAGATGCGTATCCGTCAAACATTCAGTCAAGCTTAGTTGCAGAAGGCTATAATGTGGTGATTTGCCGCACCTTCTCAAAAATTCATGCTATGGCAGGACAACGACTCGGCTATGCGATAATGCCAGCAGAACAAGCTAAGCAAATGGGTAGAATGCTCAGAATGGGCGGCGTTAACTACCTTGGATTAGTTGCTGGTATTGCCAGTATGGAAGACCTTGAAAACCTGAACACCATGCGTGGTTTGGTTGCCACTGAGCGCGCCAAACTCACCGCAGTTGCTGAAGTATTGGGCCGCCCCTATGCTAAAAACCCTCAGGGTAACTTTATCTACATGGACACTGGTATGCCCCATGATGAATTTGCAGCAAAGATGCGTACTTTGGGTGTAAAAGTCGTTGGTCGTACTTGGCCCGGCTATGATACGTGGTCTCGAATCAGCGTAGGAACACCGTCGGAAACTGATGCTTGTGTAGAGGCATTAAAAGCGGTTTACGCGTAGTGTATACCAGAGCCGAGTGCACAGGGACGTGTACTCGGCGTTCTGTGAAAATACGTTGCTTTCAATCAGCGAAGGCGACATACTTTTTCTAAATTCTCTGATTGCTCTCACTAATCGCAAGCACTTCATTTTACTGTTTTAAATTTGGCGGCATCTGAATTTCGCGTATTTCAGGTGGGTATTCATCACGCAGGATTTTAAGTGCCTTTGAATGATAGTCACGACGATATACCACCAAAGTAATCAAAAACGTGGCTGCAATAAATACCACTGGATGAATGAACCACCCCAATGCCGCAATTCCAAAGTAGTAAGCGCGTATCCCACGATTAAATTCGTTACCGGCAATAGAGTTAATCTTGGCAACGCGCCTAGCACTGCGCTCCCAAAAGGCTTTGCCAGGCATGTATCTCTCGTGAGGCGTACCGCCAATTAGGATACACAGAAAATTGAACTGACGAAGCGACCAAGTAAATTTAAAGTACGCACTAATAAACACCAAAATAAGTAACATGAGTTTAAGTTCGATTAACCCATGGGCTTCCTCAGTCATAAACGGAATATCTGTACTGAATGACAACAAACGATCAGCTGTACCTACCAGAGCTAACAAACCAGCGATAATATAAATTGTCGTATTGGCGTAAAACGACACACTACTCATTAAATTGGAGGTTAGCGCCGCGCAACTCACGGGAATATCTCGAGTGGCGGACTCCATTGCCCACTGCAATCGATATTCGTGAGTAACACCAATGAGCCCCCGTCTACCCCGCTCTCCTTTTTCTAGATAATATCGATATCCTGCCCAACAAAAAACGAAAATACCAACGGCTAAATAATCTAGCCATGTGAGTAAATCTACAACTGCATACACTTTTGGCCTAGAACAGTATGTAGACAAGAAAACCGTGTACATGAACGAGTCTAACTAACCCTCTGCTACAATCTCATGCAAGTCATGGGTGGTCATGTTCTGGTTAGGTGGTGAGGGATTACCTAACTAGCACATGGTCGCCCTTTTTATTTCAATTCAGTTCTGCGCATGATAGAAACTATTTCGCACAAAGCCCAAACACCTGAACCAATAATAGCCACCTGCAATGCACTTATGTTTTGCCAACTACTGCCCGCAAATGCCAAGTTTCCCAATATATAACCGAGTTGAAAAATTCCAGCAATAAGTAATATCCCTAAAGCTCCCTTAAACCACCAATATTGACTTAGGCCGGACAAAGACGCATCGCTACGGCTTAGCTGTTCACCTTTCATACTCACACTCCTTGCGGCAATATTTTTACGCTAAGTTATTAATTGTTTAACAATTGCGCGATACTCTACAATAACACAGTCGCACATTCAGCAATTAGTTACACGTGAATTCAATAAGAAGTGAAACGAATGGAAAAAAATACAGGGTTAAAACGAATAGTTTATGCAAGCTGGTATTCTATTAAAGGTTTAAAAGCCGCGTTCGAAAGTGAGGCTGCTGTTAGGCAAGAGTTTCTAGCCATTCTTGTACTCTCTCCCATCGCTGTAATGTCCGACACTACTGTTGTCGAAAAATTGCTTCTGTTCATTACTTTGTTTTTGGTTCTCATTGTTGAACTACTTAACACCGCCGTAGAAACCGTGGTTGATAGAGTGAGTTTTGATATACACGAGCTAAGTGGTAAGGCGAAGGACATTGGCTCTGCAGCAGTCTTCGTGAGTATTCTCCTCGCGATTTTAACGTGGTTTTCGATCCTGGTAGTCTAGATTGAAAAAAGCTTTCAGCTTGACCCAAAAACTGCAAACTACTACAAATTTGAACCAAAGGTTTTATCTCTGGTAATTGCAGTAGTTTGGTTAGTTCACTGGTCCCAGTAGTCACTGCAACCAGTGCCAACTTTTATGGGGAATAACGCAGCACTATTGAGTTAGTGTTTTAACCAACGCGGCGCCAACTGCACTTGCACTTGTAGGGTTTTGACCTGTAATAACCCTATTATCTTCAACAACCAAAGATCCCCACGGCTGTACCTTATTAAAACGTGCAGCCTTTCTCGTCAATGACTCTTCAAGCAAAAATGGGATATCGTTAATTGTACCAAAATCAATTTCTTCCTCGCGAGTGAACCCTGTTACAGAGATATTTGCAAGAAGTGACTCTCCATTGCTTAATGTAATGGGTAGCAGTGCAGCAGGCCCATGACATACCGCAGCGATCACCCCACCGGACTCATAATGAGTTGCAGCAAATTGTGCAATTTCCATATTGATTGCAAGGTCACTCAGTAGTCCAAATCCACCCGGATAGAAAATAGCATCATAACCGTCAATACCCACCTGGTTTACCGGAATGGTATTGTTGATTCGATTCTGGAAACTCTCATCAGCAAGAATTTGTTGATTTACATCGTCACCTTCAACATCAGTACCGTATAAAGGAGCCTTTCCACCATGGATAGAAGTAATATCATAGTCGATACCAGCTCTCATTAACTCGTGCAATACATGGGTAAGTTCAGGCGCATAGGTACCATTGGGTTGGTCGGTGCTACCAAGAGTGGCATGGTTAGTAACGGGAATAAGTACTTTCTTCATAGCGGTTTCACAAATATTTGCATTGATAAATGTCAGACGCTCATACTAGTTCATACCAAATATGATGATAATCCTCTAAAATAGATAAACAGTATTGCTATATTGCAACAATAAGATGATTGATAGTTTTGAAGGTATTGTTGAATTTTCTGCTGTTGCAGAAACTCAGGGCTTTTCGGCCGCAGCGAAACAACTTGGATGCAGTACAAGTCATGTGAGTAGACAGGTGTCACGACTAGAGGATAGGTTAGGATGCACACTATTCGCCCGCTCTACTCGCTTGGTGACGTTAACAGATAGTGGCAACGCCTACTATCAACAAGTAAAAGAACTTATCGAGGGAATCGAGCAGGCTAACGATGCAGTGTCCCAACGTGAGACACATCTGTCAGGAAAACTTAAAGTGTCTGCTGCTGGAGGATTTGCCGAGCATTACCTAGCGCCAGCTCTGATGGAATTTGCTGAAATGTATCAAGACGTCACCGTTGAAATCGACTTAAACAGTCGATTAGTCAACTTATTAGAGGATGGAGTAGACTTTGCAATTCGCTACGGAGAATTACAAGATTCCAATTTAATCGCACGTAAGCTCGTCAGCCGGCCGTTGATGGCAGTTGCCAGCCCGTTCTATATCGAAAAGTATGGTCAGCCTAAACACCCAGCAAACCTTAAAGATCACAATTGCTTAATTGCCAACAAGGATACATGGGAGTTTACTCTGGAGGGTAAACCAGAGTTTGTAAAAGTAAAAGGCCGCTGGAAGAGCAACAATGCTAATTTAATTTTAAGCGCATGTGTCAAGGGGTTGGGTATCGCCTACATGCCCAAAAGTACATTTAAGGAAGTAGTGAAAAACGGCACGCTCATTCCAATCCTTGAACCCTATTGGGGAAAAGGTACGAATAGTTGGATAGTGTATCCCAATAAGCGATTTATGCCTCAGCGCGTTAGGGTGGCAATTGATTTTTTACTAGAGTATTTTTCACACTGGGATTAGAACCAACGCTTTGTTTAGACGTTAATTGTCAGAACTATTTAACGCAGCAAGTGCTTTGGCAGCGAGAGTAAAATTTCTACGGCTGGTTTCATTCCGCATTAGTCGTTGTAGCGATGCACTAGCAACTTCTTTTTTGTGTGTTTGCGTTGCGATGGCCTTTATAGCACTAGCACGGGTTCTTTCGCTATCACTCTCACTGGCCAATTGTGTGATAGTGTCAATGTCGGTTTGTTCCAGTTCAAACTGTCCTATAGCACCGAACACAGCTTGTTGAGCACGATTGTCTGTTTCTGTGTACAGCATTCCAGACAAAGCTTGGTGTGCTCTTGGCGTCCCTATCTGCCCTAATGCAGTTGCCACGTTAGCCCTTACCCGAGGGGTTTCATCACACTGGTGATTAATAATGATGTTCAATGAATCTTGGTTACTAGCATTGCCCAAGGCTGCAATCAATGCAGCTTTCTCATTAATATCTGACGCCACACCCACTTTGTCTTGAAGCGCATTCAGAATATCTTGAGTAAGCTCATTGCTTTGCCTTCGCTCTAAGACAGCGCCCATTGCCATAATTGCCGATCCCCACAATGATTCACTTCCCTCAAATGGCTGGTCATTTAGCATCACTAATAATTGTTCGGCAAGCTGTGGAGTTAATGCTCGAGTCCCAGTGGTTATGGCTCGCATTGCCCTAAACCTTTCAGTTTCCGAGAGCATGTTGGTTTGCATTAAATTAACCAACAATCGGTTTCCATTGTCGCTATCTAAATGACCCAACGCATTAAATAAACGCATATTTGTCTGGTCATCGAACGCCTTTTCAATAAATAAAGTGGTGAGGGTGTCGATAACAGGGTCGTATTTTTCTAGCCACAAAGCCAGTTCTGACGCTCTCAACTCGGTCAGTGGATAGGTCATTAGTTGCGCCTTGAATTCATCAGCCAGTGCCGCCAATTCCTCTTCAGATAACGCGCTTTCTTTCTCCTCAATCTGCCACACAGCAAGGTCGCTAGGCAGCTCACCAAGAAGGCTATCGGCTAATGTAGACAGGCGTGTCACTGAATAACTTTGGTCAGTTCTTAAAGAAAAAGCATTGCCCAACCCCGAAAAATGCAATGATTCTTCACCTGTAACCGATGCAAACCAACACGCATCGGGAACCATGCTATGTTGGCTAGACAGTATATGGATGTTTTGAACGGTATTGGTTTCAGCGCCCTACCCCGATATTCCGCTATTGGCACTGTATTCATACTTCTCTTTTACAACGTACTGTAAGCCTTGTTCGGAAGTTGCAATGGCATAGCGTGCAGAGCTAAGCCCGATGGTATCGCGCTCTACTCGAGCATAATTATCCGGTGATTTTTCTCTTAACTCTTCTAGGTTCGCAAACTGAAAATAATAAGCTAACCCTTTGAGCTTATCCTGCTCTTGCTCTGGTAGTTTAACAGGAAAGTAAAATTGGTCGATGTGCGATTGAGCGTTTAACCCCACAGCAAAAGGTAATTCATACGTTGCATCGTGATTCATGACAACGCCGTTCCCCACTTGCTTAACGTCGGTCATTTGTAGAGCCCACCACGTCAGATTTGGCGGCAACGTAGAATGAGTTACAGGGACAAGAGTTAACTGGCCAGTTAAGTTGTGATGCGTATGGCTCTTGTCACCAAAGTCAAACTCGGTTTGCGTATTAATACGAACATCAAAGCTTCGAAGACACTGGGTTTCACGTGTCTCTTGAGCAAGACTTCTCCCTGAAAGCCACAAGGTTAACAGGGCAAAACCAAAACAACGGGTAATGAATCTAACTGTCATTGATAATGGGTCATTCGTTTATTTTTCTACCAATCTAGCTAAATTGAGATCGAATCTTCTGCCGACAATATTACCCACTGTTTCTCAAACACACTTGGCGTTTGATAAAGCCATAAATAAAAGGTGTTTGTATTGATACCACACGGGTAAGGAATAAAGAACTTCTTACACCACTTAATGCTCCTAACATCAGCGTACAGTCCAAACTGCCCGCTAATAGCATCAATATCATCGGTAAGTAAGAAACTATAATCTACTCGTGGGTTAGCAACGCCGTCTTCCAACAGCGCTAACTCTGCCGAGCTCTCAAGGGCGAGTACATTGTCTAAAATATCGATTTGAACAATGACACCACCAGCAACCAAACCAAGATCTACACCGCCAGTGGCAAAACCACCAAAGTTAGCGGAAAATATGTCACCTTCACTGTACAACTCACTAAGCGCGTAGCCAAGGGTTAGTTCAAAACCAATACCGCCCTCAATACCCGCTGATACGTTGATTGGGATTGGTCCCACGGTAAATCTTGCTTGGGCAAGAATGCGCTCTTCTTCCCACGACTGCTCGAAGGTTTTCTCAAATTGAGCATTCCAATAAGCATCCTCATAAACGGTAGTGTTAAAAATGATCATTTCGGAGTCATAGCCGGTGTTTAAACCAGTAACGTAAGCTTGGCCATCAAACGAGACACCAAATATAGTGTTGTGCGCATTAAATACCCACATATCCACACTACCACCAGCTTCAAGAGAAGCTGCTTTGTCTAACAAGTCAACTTGAAGTTCACCGGCGAGTTCGACACCAACCCTAAACTTACTTTGATCGCCGTAGCCTTTATCGTAAGATCCATCTACGGTAAGTTTGTTACCGGTGAACTCGATGTCATTACTATCAACCCAATCGTCGGTTGACGCCGTTGACGATACTTCTTCAACCCTTTCAAAAAAGAAAAGGGGTACGGTTAGTACAGCCTCGTTGTTGTGCTCAGTGTGTTCATCATCGTCTGTTGCCGCTGTGGTATCCTCTAATGACAATCTGATAGTTAGCTCGTTGTCACTACTCGCTGCATTGTAGCCTTGATACAACAATGCTAATTGCGCATCTGACAAGGCTATGTCGAAACCAAAGAAATGCTCATCACCATTGTATGCAAAATCAATGGGTTGATTTAGAACGTAGTCAGCACTTGCAGCGTCCCACAATTCTACAGCTTGGTAGTTTCCGTTAATTAATACTTCGGCCGACAAGTATGCAGTAGCGGAATGAGGACCATGATAGATTGCATCCATATGCCCAATAATATCAGTGTGATGCTCGCCAGTTCCTGCATGTACTTCGGGGCTATCAAGAACCACTACACCGTCATCGATGTACGCCGAGACAAGATCAAAATCATGCGTTGGAGGTGCGATAACATTGATTTCAACTGCCGGAAAATCACCATTCACATGACCTTCGTTATCAATACTAGGATGGTTGTCGTCTTCATTGATTTCTTCAATATCGTTGTTTGGGTCAACAATAGCAACAATCCAATAATTACCGCTGATTGCAACAGATGGCATTTATACATCAAACGCTTCAACACTACTGCCGTCTGCAACGGCTGAGTGAGTAATTGATGACAAAAAGTGAGTTTCAGTAATTTCTAGCTCTTGGTCGCCCTCGGCATTATCTGATTCACTGTGCACAAGGTAAAAATCTACCACTACATCCATTCCTGCGGCTTCTTGTGCTTCCAAAACATAGTCAACCACCAGGGTTTGCCCCATTTCGTAAGTACGCAAGTTATTTGCCTGAATTTCAGAAATAGTGAGATTAGTGCCGGTTTCTATAGCAGTTCACTGCTTAAGACTCTGCTTTTAAATAATCAATTAACAACCTAGCATGACTTCCGGGCTGGATATTTTTGGGCCAAACGGCTGATAGTGTTAAGGGTTCAACCTTCCAGTCTTTAAGCACGTGAATAAGTTTACCTGTGTCTAATTCATTGCTGACTTGAGAATCTGATAACACTGCTAACCCCAAACCTTTTAGGCAGTATTGATAAATAGCCTCTACACTGTTCACCTCAATTTGACTGTTGAACACCACTGTTTGACGTTGCCCTTCTCGTAAAAACACTCGACTATTGGAAAGTTGTTGTAACTTGATCCAATGCCAGTAGGTAAGGTCTTTTGGTTTTGTAGGTCTGCTATGCTTTCGATATAAATCAGGGGCACAAACAAGTAGCCTGTTTATTTCCCCTACCGGAGTGGATTTGAGGTCGCTATCCTCTAACTCCCCTGCTCTAATGGTAATGTCTACTCCTTCATCAATAATCCGGCTTCGCGTATCTGAGTAATCAATGTGTAAATCTATCTTGGGATACGCTAACGCAAAATCTGCGATTCGCTCGTTAAGTAACGAGCGACTGAGTGCTGTGGGCATGGTTAGCTTTAGCTTCCCAAAAGGTTGACTCTGTTGGCTAGACAATAACGTCATGCCTTGGTGCGCTGCCTGTAGCATATTTCTCACATGTTGATAAAAAGCCTCACCCTCACTACTCAGCGACACGTTCCTAGTCGAACGGTATAACAGTGCACTTCCCGTACTCTCTTCAAGTTTAGAAATATGATAGCTTACAACCGAGGGCGATAGATTTAGCGAAGAAGCCGCAGCCTTGAATGATCCTAACTTTACTACCTCAGCAAAAATCGCCATAGCTTTGAGTTCATTAATCACCGTATTATTCCAAAAATTAGAATTATAAAATCAAATTAAAGCATCTAATCATTTTAGCAACAATGGGTAACACTAGTCGCTGGTATAAATTCATTTAGTAAAGTGTATGGTGTTATCAATGGCATTGTTTTCACTGGTTATGTCCATCAGCCCAGGACCGGTTAACCTCATCGCCATGACATGTGGATTAAATCATGGTTTATTGCGTTCGATACCTTTTGTAAGTGGCTCAACCATGGGGTTTGTTGCTTTGCTAATTGCCACTGGTATGGGCTTAGGAAAGATGAGTAGTTATATGCCCAGCGCGTTTAACTATTTGAAGTATCTAGGCAGTGCTTACCTTCTATACATAGCGTTAAACATATATTCAAGCCCAGCAACCCAGTTAACCCTGCAAACTAGTTCACAAACTTATTCACTGTCGCAGGGTTGGTTTATGCAGTGGCTCAATCCAAAAGCTTGGGTTGCTTGCGTAGCAGGCTGCAGTGCTTTTGGTGTCTACGAGTCGAACACGCGATTAATCCTGTTTATTGGAATTTATCTTGTCATCTGCTTTGTAGGTATCGGAAGCTGGGCGCTGTTAGGGAGCCAAATGAATAAATTCATACAATCACATCGGCATATAACACTGTTCAATAAAATGATGGGACTTATTCTTGCTGGGTTAGCAATCGCTTTGTTGTTTGGTTAACTTCTTCAGTGTGTCTGTTCACAGGGAACAAACACACCCGGTGAATCTACTTAATAAGTAGTAATCATGGCAACTCATCTCCACGAGCACTCACATACAAGGCATACCAATCCTCTCTGGTCATAGTCAAGGTTGTTGCTTGAGCACTTTCTTTTATGCGATTGGGGTTTGCTGAGCCAATAATGGGCTGAATCATCGACGGATGACGCATTAGCCACGCAAGTACTAATGCATCTGGGCTTACATTGTATTTTTGGGCAAGGGTTGTTACTAAATCGCGGGTTGCCTGCTCTTTAGCATTCAGAGCTACACTCGCCCCTGAGTACTTGCCTTGACTAGCGGGTGCCCACGACTGCATTTGAACGCCGTTGAGTTTGGCGTACTCCAGAGTTCCCGCAGTAAAGTTCACATGTTGACCTTCAGGATTACCCGCATAAATACCCTCTTCCAACCAACCCAGATTAGTTAGACTCATTTCTATTTGATTCGCAACCAGTGGTTGGTCAACGTAGTGATTCAAACACTGCATCTGGGCCCCATTCATGTTGGATACACCAAAGTGACGAACTTTGCCTGATTGATGCAGTTGATGAAAGGCTTCGGCCACTTCTTCGTGTTGCATAAGCGGGTCTGGACGATGGAGTAGCAGAATATCGAGGTAATCGGTGTTCAAACGTGTGAGAATTCCCTCAACAGAATTTAGGATCCATGACGCTGAAAAGTCGTAGCGTTTTGGTCCTAAATCATCATCAAATCGGATACCGCACTTAGACTGAATAATTAACTCAGAGCGCAACGTAGGACGCTGCGAAAGTAGTTCTCCAAACACCTTTTCGGCTTTACCCATTTTGTATATATCGGCATGGTCAATCATATTTATGCCTGCATCCAACGCCGCATCTATTGCGTTATGAGCCTGTAGTCTCTGTTCAGCGGTTGTGGGGTTGGTATTCCAATCTCCGCCAATTGCCATACAGCCGTAAACCAACTGGCTGGCGCTTGGAAAGTAAGTTTGAATAGGTAAATTAGTCATCACTTTTCTCACTAAGAATTTCAGTAGAGTGTAGCGGCTAGGGCAAATTGTTACAGGGTAAAAAGCCGAAATCACCATTCGCTATAACAAACAATTGAATTCACTATAACCATGAATTAAGGTAGCAATTTCCCGTTTCTTCTAGCAGCACATAATGAAATCTCACAAAAAAGTAGAAAGACTCATGCTCTTTTCCGCCGTCGCCGAGACCCTGAACTATGGTACGGCAGCTGAAAAGCTGGGCATATCACGAGGCTATTTATCAGAGCAAATTAAAGAGCTGGAACGAGCACTGGGCGTAAAACTACTTCAACGTTCCACTAGACAAGTCAATTTAACAACTGAGGGAAAACAGGTATATGCTGAGGCGCAAATCATCAACAATGCTGTAGTTGCCTTAGAAAAAAAACTCAACAAGGAACAAACCGAGTTAGCAGGAGAAATATCTCTCACAGCACCAAATATGTTTGCCCACTACATTCTTAGTGATATTTGCTATGACTTTCATCAAACGCACCCAGGAGTAACGTTTAGTATCGATTCTAGCTATCAAAGACACGACTTGAATCGCGGACATTTTGATTTGGCATTTCGCTCGACGAATACACCACCACAAGACATGGTGGCGAAACCGCTGATGAGTTATGAACACATTATTGTTGCAGCGCCCAGTTATGTAGACCGATGTGGAATACCTGAGAATGGCGCTGCATTAACACAACACCAATGCCTGCATGGCCCAGACATAGATACCTGGACAATCGACCAAAAGCGTTACCCCATAAAAGGGGCGGTAAAGCTTAATGACAACGTAAACCTAATTAATCGAGCACTGGACGGAAGAGGTATTGCTAGGCTACCCAACTATATTGTGAGGTCACATTTGCGAAATGGTACGCTCGTTCAAGTATTAAAAGAGAACACACCTACTCCACACAAGTTGTACATCATTCACCCTCAGAAAATTCATCAGACCCTGAGAGTCAGAAAGTTCATCGAGGCTGTTAGCCACCATGAATCTATAACCGGCGATGAATAAGCCCTGAGGATACGCGGTGACAGGTATCAATAATACGGTAGTTATTGCAAATGCAAACAAGAATTGTATACAAAGCAACCAATAAAGGTTTATTATTTAACCAACAAGAATAAGTCACACGGAGTGGGTGATGACAAAAATACACAGTCTTACGTGGAGGGCGGTCACACTCACCTTACTATTGGGTGTGCTTACTCCCATTACTAGCTATGCTAATTTTTTCCGAGATGATCACTCGATAACACCTTTTGACGAGGCATACCGTTCACTATCGAACATTTATCAAAACTCACCCACTCTCGAAACCCACGAATCACTGCTTCATCTGCTAGTTGCATATCAAAGAGTTGATCTACTGGCATTACATTTAGCTGAATCAGAACCCTTTAACCACGGAGAGCACAGAAGCTTACATGCTTTCGCACAAGGGTTTAGCGCAGCTTTATCTGGCCAGTACACTGAAGCAGAGGCTTACTATGAAAAATCACTCTCGCTATTGCCTGACAACCAAGATTCAGACGTGTCAAACACAAATCTAAGACAGTGGAAAACAACACTTTTACTCCATGCTGCCGTTAATCAAGCCTATCTTCAGCGCTATACCAAAGCCATTGAAGCATTAGCCCAGATAAGAGAAGACGCAGAAGAGAACGGTTGGCAAACCCTTTCTGGCAAAGCAGACTATTTTCTAGGAAGCGTAAGCTACGAAATAAACGACTATGAAACAGCTCTTGTTCATTACCAGCGAGCGTTAGCTAGCTACCCAGCCAATCGAACACTGTTGATTGCTGAAGCGCAAATGGCCGAAGCACAGATGATAAATATTGTAGGTGAACGGGCAGCGGCGTTTGAAATTTTAGAAAATGCCATATTCACGTTTGATAAATACCAAGACGCTGTTGCGCTGGCATATGCCTATTTGTTGAAATCATATTTTTACTCACAAGATAACAACCATGAAGCATCGCTAGACTGGATAGCCAAATCAGTAAAAATTAGAGAAATGCTCGGAAACGATATTGATACCTCAAATGCTTATGTTCACTACGCTTCCTCATTACACGAAAATAATAGGTTAGAAGAAGCCCGAACCTACGGCCTCAAAGCTATTGCCTTAGCAGAGCAGAATCAAGACCTTTCCGGACAATGGGATGCCTATGTGTCTCACGCAATCATTTTGGCTGAATTGGGTGAATACAAAAGTGCTTACGAATACATGTACAAGGGAGAGCGTACCTTGTTGAGAAAGGCACGACTGGACATTATCACTGAAACCGCACGGCTTAACA
>JALUXV010000097.1 GCA_027013165.1 Alteromonadaceae bacterium | reverse complement strand
CAATCAACACCGCTTTCTTGTAGCAGTAATTGTACTGCCATTACATCAGAAGGCTCGCTGGCCATGGAAATAATGTAAATACCAAAACCGTGCTTGCTGTGCTTGGCAATAACTTTACAGGTATCGAGCACTTCTTTGACGTCGTCTGAGGCATCCCATTGTGCAGGGAAAAGTGGACGCTTAGAAGCAAGCTCTCGAAGTAAGAAGGCTTGTTTGTCAGCTTCACTCCACGACGCATAGTCACCTAGACCAAGGTAACGAGTAAGCTCGCTAAATACGTTTGCATGGCGTTCGGAATCTTGTCTTACGTCTAGCTTAAGTAAGTGAACACCAAATACGTTTGCACGGCGAATGGTATCAAGAAGTAGGCCATTTGCTACAACACTCAGACCGATTTCGGTTAACGAGTTATAACAAAGCATGAGTGGCTCTAGTAATTCGTCGTTACTCGCGATCCAAGTGTCTGGATTGCTCGGGCGACCAGCAATGTAGTCGTTAATACCGTCACGGGTAGCAACAAATTTTTCTAGCAACGGGCGTAATATAGCGCGGTATGGCTCGATAGAGTCACCCACTTTCTCGCGCAGTGCACCGTTACACCGGTACATTGATAGTTCTACTTGAAGGCGATCAAGGTCTTTGGCGAAAAGCTTAGCAGCCCGTTTGCGCGCCAATAGTAATACTTGCTCTGTGACTTTTGAGGTAACAAATGGATTACCGTCGCGGTCGCCGCCCATCCAAGAGCTAAACTGAACCGGTGAAGCTTCTAAAGGCAAAGACACGTCATAGTCGGCATTCAGGCGAAGGTCTAATTCGCGCATGAAGTCTGGAACAGCTTCCCAAAGCGAGTTCTCGATAACAGAGAATCCCCATCGGGCTTCATCTACCGGCGTAGGACGAACCGAACGAATCTCTTCGGTATGCCAGGCTTGACTAATCAGGTCTGCAATACGTGTTTCAAGCTTCATTCTGTCGGCATCAGACAGGGATTCCTGATGAATCTCTTGAAGACAACGAGCTAGTTCTTTGTGTTTGTGAATTAAGGTACGTCGCGTAACTTCTGTAGGGTGAGCGGTTAAAACTAAATCAATATTTAGCTTTCCAACGGCTTCTTGAACCTTGTCTACTGTAAGTTCAGCTTTATCTAGGTGCTCGAATAGCGCATCAATTGACGCGTCAACATTCATTGCACTGTTGTACTCTTGCTCAGCGATGTTGCCCAAATTTAAAAATTGAGCGAAAGCGCGACCTACAGTGAGCAGGTCACCGTCTGTCATAGTTTTGAAAGTTTCTTTCAATTCATCGCCGCAACTTGTATCCCCTTGATATGAGGCGCGTCCGCTTTTGCGGATGTTTTCGATGCGCTCTAACCATTCTGTGCCCAAATGGCTTTCAATGGTCTCACCAAGGACCTTTCCTAAATAGCGAACAGTATCTTTTAGTTCAGCATCATAGTGTGATTGCATGCTATCCTCCTATTTTCACGGCCTTCACCTTACTGTTTCCAAACGCAGTTGTCTAACCACTTTCGGTTATAATTTACTACATTTTGATGGGTGCTTGAGGATCAGAATAATGCCGAAGGCAAGATGTATCCTGATGTGCTACACTCCCAGCACCAAAAATATTGGTTGATTTTTAAGTTTACCTTTTTGCCTATAAAACAACCAATATATGTAATTTAATTTCAGGAGTTATTGTGACAGATACATTTAATACTGTAGAAACCCAAGCAAGTTACGGCATTGGCTATCAAATGGGTCAGCAACTACAGTCTAACCCTTTTGATGGTTTAGCCCTAGACGCTGTTGTTGCAGGGCTAAAAGATGCCTTCAATGGTACTGCACCTCAGGTAGACAACGATACGCTACGTGACGCATTTGGTGAAATTCATCAACGCATGCAAGCGGCCAAAGAAGAGCAAAGCAAAGCGGTAATCGAAGAAGGTGCTAAGTTCTTGGAAGATAATGCCAAGCGCGAAGAAGTCACTGTGACTGAGTCTGGCCTTCAGTACGAAGTACTTGCCGAAGGTGACGGTGAAACACCAACAGCACAAAGTACTGTGCGTACTCATTACCACGGTACATTAACTGACGGTACAGTATTTGACAGCTCATACGATCGCGGCGAGCCAGCTGAGTTCCCAGTAGGCGGCGTAATTCGCGGCTGGACTGAAGCACTTCAAATGATGAAAGTAGGTGCTAAATGGCGTTTGTATGTACCACATGACCTTGCTTACGGTGAACAAGGTGCTGGTGCGGCAATTGGTCCATACTCAACACTGGTATTCGACGTAGAACTACTAGATGTAGTTGCTTAAGCAACCTGTAGCGTAAATAAAAATTACGTAAATCATTATGGATGGGTGGCTAAGGCCACCCATTTTATTTCCCACTTCAGCGTCAATATCGCCCAATTAACACCTCTGACCATACATTTTGTGCTGCCTCTTTACGCTAAATGATTGGCAATTCGACCAAAACTGATTACTCTACGGACACGTGTAAAACTCGTGTTAAAAACAGGGACGGTCTACATACTCTTGATATTCTGCCCCCTGCACAACGATTCAATAATAGAGACCAAGCAACATGTCTGATGCTGATAGCGCATCTTCATTACAATATTCCACACCACTCAGTACGTTAGATAAGATTAATAAAACACTGTTTAATGTCGTGTGCATAGCTACTGTGTTAATGGTGCTAATTACCTTTGCCATTGTTGTACTACGCTATGGCTTTAGTATGGGGTGGATTGCCCTGCAAGAATCAGTCATGTATCTGCATGCCATCGCCTTTATGTTGGGGATGGCTTACACCTTGCGTACTGAGGGGCATGTAAGAGTTGATGTGTTGTACCGCGCATGGTCAGAAAAGCGCCAATTGCTCGTCAATCTGTTTGGTACTTTATTTTTACTCTTACCGTTTGCCATTGTGGTGTTGGTGTACAGCTTGCCCTATGTTTCTGAATCGTGGCGCTTACTGGAAGCATCAAAGGAAGCGGGTGGCTTACCGCTGGTTTATATCCTTAAAACACTCATCCCCCTTATGGCAGTACAACTTATACTTCAGGCGTTTTCAGACGTAATGAGATACCTGAAACAGTATAAAACCTTGGGAGGGCAATAACATGGAATGGATGGCAATTGCGCTCTTTGTGTGTATTTGTGCAGTATTACTATTAGGTTACCCAGTGGCAATTTCACTAGCGGGTACGTCGTTAATTTTTGCCGGTATTGGCTATTTAACGGGGAGCTTTGACACAACCTACTTAACTACTTTGCCTAGTCGTTTGTACGGTATATTGACCAACCAAACCTTAATAGCCGTGCCACTTTTCGTATTTATGGGAGTGGTGTTAGAAAAATCTAAGGTTGCAGAAAACTTGTTGCTTGCTATGTCTGCATTAATGTCAAAGTATCAGTCGGGCATGGCAGCTTCAGTGGTTATTGTGGGTATGTTGTTAGCGGCCAGCACGGGAATTGTAGGTGCTACGGTAGTAACCATGGGCTTGTTATCTTTACCAGCCATGTTAAAGCGGGGCTATTCTCCGTCGCTGGCTACCGGCACTATTTGTGCTACGGGAACCCTTGGTCAGATTATCCCGCCATCAATAGCTTTG
>JALUXV010000096.1 GCA_027013165.1 Alteromonadaceae bacterium | reverse complement strand
ACTGTGCAATTAACTATGATATTAAAGTCTGTATCTACACCATTTGCGATGGCAGCAGCACACTCTATAGGTGGTATTGGAGAACTTGCCGCCGTATTTGTGATTATCACTGGCATTGTTGGTGCCATTACCGCTCAATTAATATTTAAGCTGTTTAGAGTCACCAATAATAGTGCTCAAGGATTGGCTTTGGGAACTGTCGCCCATGCTGTTGGTACGTCAAAGGCTATTCAAATAGGCGAAGAAGTCGCAGCAATGGCTATTCTTGCCATGTGTATCAATGGGGTGGTTACAGTAATAATTGTGCCCTTTGTGATCTCTTTCTACACAGGTACTTAATGGGTATCTAAAAAACTATTCACCTCATATTAATGGCAAAATTCGCCAAAAGTGCTATTTCTATTAATGTAATAAGTCGTCAATATAGACGGGCTAGATATTACATACTACAGTAAAATCAGCGTTGTAATTTTAGAAAGTCCAAGTAAATGGGTGGTCCAACGTCTCCATGTATTCTGTTCTCGTCTGTGATGATTCTTTAGTTGCTCGAAAGCAAGTAGCAAAATGTCTTCCCCAAGATTGGGAAGTGGCTGTGCATTTCGCAAAAAATGGTCAAGAAGCCATGGAATTGCTAAAGCAAGGTAAGGGGAGTTTACTCTTACTCGACTTAAATATGCCCGTGATGGATGGATATCAAACCCTTGATGCCATTCAGCAAGCCAATCTATCTACCAAGACAGTTGTTATTTCTGGTGATATCCAGCCAGAGGCACATCAGCGAGTTACCTCTCTAGGGGCGATTGACTTTATCAGAAAGCCCGTAGACCCTCAGACTTTGCATTCAGTGTTAACTAAGCACAATATTCTTGCGAGTGTCGAAGAAGAAGTGCCAGATGAGGCGTCTCTTCACCCAGACATTCGGGATTGTTACCAAGAAATTACTAACATTGCTATGGGGCAAGCAGGTGACCACCTCGCTCGAATAATGAATGTTTTTGTTCGTTTACCCATACCAAATGTAAATCTTATCGAAGTATCAGAACTGCATATGATGCTGTCAGATATCGAGAGCCACGAACAGGTTTCAGCGGTATGCCAAGGATTTATTGGTCCAGGTATTAGCGGAGAAGCACTTTGCATTCTTAGTGATTCTAGTTTTGATGATGTGGCTAAAATTCTGGACGTGAAAGGCGCAGTTGACGACCAACTTCAATTGGAATTGTTAATGGATGCTGCGAGTATCCTCATTGGTACCTGTTTGACTGGGCTTGCCAACCAAATGGATGTGAACTTTAGCCAAGGACATCCTATTGTGTTAGGGCAGCATAGAGCAATTACCGAAATCATATCCATGAACAAAATCAAATGGAAACGTACCTTGGCTATCGAATTAAGCTATGGGTTAGAAGGGTACAATGTTCAATGCGACTTGATATTACTGTTTACTGAAGACTCTATGGAGATGATGAATAAGAAATTGTCTCATTTGTTGGAGGATTTTGAATGAGTCAGTCATTGGAAGAGTTACAAGAGTTTCATTGGATGATGGACATGCTCCAATCGGTGGACGTAGGCATTGTTGTACTCGATCGCAATTGTAACATCCAGGTATGGAATGGCTTTATGGAAAGCCACAGTGGTTTATTGCCCAGCGAGGTAAGAGATAAATCGCTATTCACATTGTTTCCTCACATAGATGAGGGTTGGTTTAAGCAAAAGACCAAACCTGTCTTTGAATTAAAGTCGCGAGCGTTCCTAACGTGGGAACAAAGACCTTACCTATTCAAGTTTGCTAATTATCGGCCGATTACTGGTAGTGAATCTTTCATGTATCAAAACATTACTTTGTCTCCGCTTGTTTCGGCAACGGGAAAAGTAGATTTTATCAGCATGATGATTTACGACATGACAGACGTTGCGGTGGGTAAAAAGCAACTTGAGTCACTTCAGGTGCTTATGAGTGAAGCACAAGAGCGCGCTCAAAGAAGTTAGTAATTTCAACGCAAGTATCAGTTTGTCCCTTTATCTTTTCGTTTAATTGGAGACTAGCTTGCTATGGGCTTTATTCTTCCCAAGTTTTCCATAGGTAGATTTTTATTTGCAATCACCTTAAGTAGCTTCCTAGTGGCTTGCGGTGGAGGCGGTGATAGCGATAGCTCGTCTGGGGCAGTGAATCTTTTTGCAAATGCAGGTGCAGATATTACCGTCACCGAAGGGGTAGATGTGTCTCTTTCTGCTTCGGCCCAAGGTGGTACTCAACCTTATACATTTTCTTGGTCTTCGTCACCTTCACTGGAGATAACTCAGGATGACAATTCCACTGGAGTCGCTAGCTTTACAGCGCCTTTAGTCACCGAGTCTACTCAATATACCCTTACGCTCTTAGTCAACGATACCGCAGGTGCTAGTGTAAGTGATACCTTGATTGTCACTGTTGAACCCACCAACATATCGCCTGTCGCATTAATTTCTGTACCGCAATGGGACGGATTAGATGCTAATACGTTTCCGGCTGGCGTAACAGTAACATTAGATGGCAGTGGCAGCTCTGATCAAGATGCTGTTGATAGTACTTCTCCCATAGCACTATACGCTTGGACTCAATCAGGTGGCACCAATGTGATTACTGGCATTGATACCGACGAATCTACGTTAACTTTTGTTACGCCCATATCCAGTACCCAAGAAACCCTCACCTTCGAACTTGTGGTGACTGATGAAGAAGGGGCTACGGGATTGTCTTCAGTTAATTTAACCATTCAGACAGACAGCGATACATTACCTGTGGTGAGTGCTGGCTATAGTCAGGGAGTATTTAGTGGCGAGACTATCTTGCTTGCCGGAACGGCAAGTACCAGTGTGCCCAGTGCGCTTCCACTGACATACCAATGGACAACCGATGCTCCAGTTTCACTGTCTGAGAAAAGTCGGCTTGATCAACTAACCATAGATGAAAGCACTGAATTATCGACGTTTGCTATCGCCCCCTTGGTTAATAGCAACACCCAAGTTATGTACACCTTGTCGGTAACCGATGCCTTTGGCAACACAGTTGATGACACTATCACAGTAGCGTTAAGACCGTTGCCAACCCAGTTAATGAATGACACAGGTGTACTGCTTCAAGCTACAAATTCAGCCATTACTACTGTGCAACAAAATGACTTTCCTGGCCAAGATGCTCAGCGCGGTGCAGATATTGTTGCTCAAAATGGGTTTATTGAAAAAGCGGGTAGAGGCGTTCAGGGGTTTGATTTTACGCGTTTAAATAGCAATGGTGACGAGCAAGATGACAGTACAACGAGCTGGTCGTGTGTACGCGACAATGTCACTGGCTTGGTATGGGAAGTTAAAACCGACGACGGTGGTTTACACGACACAGATAATACCTATTCATGGTATCAAGACGAAGTGAATGGCGGTTACACTGGTGATATTAATGGTACGGGCGCAACCTGCACGTTGACCAATTGTAATACCCAAGCTTATGTGACAGAAGTCAATACACAAGGATTGTGCGGCTTTTACGATTGGCGAATGCCAACGCATAATGAACTATTCTCTCTTATGCACCTTGGTGCTCCAAACCAAGTAGCAATAGACACCGATTACTTCCCTTTTGCAGGTGATCTTAGCGCTACCCCGCTGTGGTATTGGAC
>JALUXV010000095.1 GCA_027013165.1 Alteromonadaceae bacterium | reverse complement strand
CCCTTCCAATTAACCCCTGATCCTGGCTTTTTTTATGCCAGTAAATGGCACAAGCGGGCATTGGCATATTTGCAATATGGACTTTCTCAAGCGGAAGGATTTATCGTTATTACAGGGGATATTGGTACAGGTAAAACCACCATTGCCAATAGTTTACTTGCCTCCATTGAAGACGATATTGTTGCTGTTCAAATTGTTACGCCTAAGCTTACGCCAGACGAACTGGTCAAGATGGTAGCTGCAAAGTTTGGTTTGGAAACTTCACACCTTAATAAAGCCGAGGTTTTGGAGCATCTAGAGGGCTATCTGAGAGGGTTGCAGGACAAAGGAAGTAGAGCGTTACTTTTGGTCGATGAAGCGCAAAACTTGCCACTAGAAACCATTGAAGAACTACGAATGTTGTCTAATTTTCAGGAAGCGGGTAAACCGCTTCTACAAAGCTTTTTGTTGGGGCAGAAAGAGCTACAACCTATATTGCGTGCCCCCAATATGGAACAGTTTAGGCAGCGAATTGTTGCATCGTGCTACCTTAAACCCCTTACTGAACAAGAAACTTACGACTACATCGCATACAGGCTTAAACACGCTGGTTGGGAAGGTGATTTACCTCTTGATGATGACGCCATACCGTTGATTCATGATTTTACTGGTGGTGTACCTCGAAAAATCAACACATTAATGGATCGCGTTTTCTTATATGGGTTTCTTGAAGATTTAAGCCGATTAACCGCTGAGGTTGTGGGCGAAGTCATCGAAGAAGTAAGAGAGGAAAGCTTTGACCAGCCCTCACCAGAGTTTTTGTCAGATGCTTCACTCAACAGCGCAGCGATTCATTCATCTAGCGAAGGCTTTACAACGCCCAATGGTAATCAAGTCAAAGATGTGAATTATTACAAAGCCATGCTTGCTGAGTTAGTGGATGCGTTGGATGATGCGATAAGTCACAAAGTTAAACTCACCCAGCACATGGACAAATTGCTGAAGAAAAAGTACCGCACTTATGTGGGGATGAAAAACGAGTCGAATGACGAGCAGTAAACTCGTCATTCATATTTGTAGGTGAATACTACCGAGAGTCGGCGATCGGTGTAGTCTTCTCCGAAAAGACTATTGTTTGATAGGTCACCAGATTTGTCTAAATAGGTAAATTTGATAGCCGCACTAAGATGCCGCCCAATTGTCCGATTGATACTTGCGTCGAAATTGTAATTCTCACTTACGCCAGAGTTCAATCTAGCCTCTCCGCGCTCAACGATATTAGCATAGCTTCCGTTGAGCAGTAGGTTGGTATACCTGCCCAATTGATATGCCAAGTTGATAGTTCCGGAGTAGCTCCGTCGTAGTCGATTTACGTCAATATATTCATCTTCCGCATATTGCCAAGAAAAAGCAGTTGTCACTTTCGAAAATGAGTAACCAAACTGAAAATTGCTACTTTTTCTTAGAATGATATTGTCATCGAATTCGATATTCTGTGAGGTAAATTGTACAAGCTGCTCTTCTGCAGTTGGAGAATAAGACAAGCTGTTGGGCTGGAAGCAGTCAGCGATGGTTGTAGACTCAATGGGGCAAACGAAAACTCCAAGGTTTTCGGGGTTTGCTAGTAACCTGGATGTATTGGTAACTGTTTCATTATAGGAAAATGTAGTTCGGACACTTTTTGTGTTGTATGTAAACTGAACGTCCGCTGAGTCTCCATAAAATCGCTTACCATAAGAGGCGGAAAATGAGGTCCGTGTAGAGAGGGCCCACTCAATATCTAAACCAATAAAAGACTCATTGTCATTATTTTCTTCGCTCGATCGGCTTTTATTACCGGTTATCGAAATATAGCGGTTTAAGGCTGTTCGATAGGTTAACCCCACACCCATAGTATCGTAGGTGCGAGTAAAACTTGCAGAGTCAGTTCGATTAGTTATTTGATTACCTTCGTGAGTTGCCGAGACTCTTAGTGAAAAACTATCGATGAGTTTAACATCCGATATAAATTGAATATCTCGCGTTACAAAATTGTCGTCTAAGTCTTCCTGTTCAGTTGTTTGAAAGCCTCCAGATAAAGTCCAGAGAACATAGCGTGCACGGTCACCACTGGAAAGTCTTCCCTGTAACGAGTAACTGTCGTTGTTTAGCGCGGTATTGTTATCGAAGGATCTTTCAGATGCTACATCGGAATAACCTATGGTACCGTCACCTCTTACCCAATCGTTATTGTCAAAGCGCAAATTAGCGGTAAATCTATTTGACCGTGTTTTTGCCAACTCTTGTGGATTATTTAAGAAGTCGGTCAAAAAGTAGTTTTCAGCGTTAGTGTTTTGATAACTAAGTGTACCGGTAGCTGCTAGAGTGAGATAGTTCTCTATTGCTTGCCAGTTAGCAGTGTAGCTGTAGTTTGGATACGTCGTATCGTCTCCGCTGATTTCATTTTCTCTATCGATATAGGTCAGCCCAGCGGTCCATATTCCACTGAATGTCTTTGAGTCATAACTAGTGTAGATGTTTGGAGATACTGTATATGAGCTGTAGGATAATACTCCTTCATTGTCAGATTTCACCGTCTGATGAACAGCCTCAGCATTCGCTGCCGCAGATATTGTTAGCTTTTCTTGCGCGTGTAATTTTGCGATGAAACACAATGATACGAAAGATGTACAATATAATGTGGCCGCGACTTTTGACCAGAACCTTAAGCTACTTAACCGTTCGCTCAGCATAGTAATATCCGTAATAACCACTGCCATCGGTGTCCGTGTGAACTGATTTATTGACTACAAAGCCTATTGCCATGTCTGGGTTTAGCCTCTCTACACACAACTTTATATCAGCCATTTTGGCTCGACCTTCTTCAACAACAACAACAGCTTGGCCGGCAAAATTTGCCAATATTGCACTTTCGTTAATTCCTATAAGTGGCGGCGTATCAAAAATAACTACTCGGTCAGGGTAGCGATTAGCAAATTCATCTACGGTGTCGTGCATCTTCTGACTGGCGAGAAGCTCGGTGGAAAGATGGTGTGATTTCCCCGCCGGAATTATTTTGAGTTTATCTATGTTGGTGTGATACATAACTTCTGAAATATCATCTACTTCGCCGAGTAGGTATTCCATAAGTCCTGGCTTGTGCTCTAGTTCCAATGTTCTGAGTACATTGGGCTTGAGTACGTCAGCGTCTATAAGAAGTACTGTTTTATCTTGCTCTGATGCAATACTCAGTGCCAGATTGGTTGCGGTAAAGGTTTTTCCTTCTGACGGGCGGCTGCTACTTACCATAATTATATTGGGGTTATTTAACGTGCCGGAAAGCGCACCAAAGGCATTGGCGAGTAATTTACGCTTTATTTCACGGTATTCTTCGTTAATTTGCTTGCGTTCACCAGACAAAGAGATAAGACCTTTCTCACTCAACCTTTCAAAGTCGATACCCAGATACCTTTCCGGTAATGTGTTTTGTGCACCGCTAAGGGGTTTTTCAGCTGAAGGTGAAACGTCTTCGGGTTGATTTTTTTCCTTTGAAATAGTCGCTGAAGGGGTTACCTGAGCCTCCGTCGCGGGCTTATTGAGGCTAGACGCAGAGGCTTGCTCTTCAAGGCGTTGTTGTTTTGCCTCTTGCTGTTTCTGAAGGGCTTTCTCGATAGTATTTTTCACGACAAAATACCTCTGAT
>JALUXV010000094.1 GCA_027013165.1 Alteromonadaceae bacterium | reverse complement strand
GCTTCAGCCTCTGTTCCTGGATAAGCTGGATAGACATTTAAAAGGTTAAATGGATTGATGTCATGACGAATTAAAGAGCTATTCATTAGCTCCTCAAAAATTTTACTATCTTCTAATCCAATCTCTTGCTCTGAAGATGTGAGTTTATTGAACTCACTTAACATCTCGCCAGCATTTGAATATCTTTCTTTTGGGTCCCACTGTAGCGCTTTTTCAAACCAGGTGTTAAGAGCCCCTCCAAAAAGGTCTTCTTCTGGCTTAATCCACTCTGGCGTATCGCTAGAATCCAGTTTTTTAGAAAAGCAAATTTCATAAGCCACAAGAGCTAATAGAAATACATCAATTCGAAAAGGATCAATTAACTCACTCTGATCAAAAAGTTCATCTTCAGGAAGTTTTATATCACTGCTTTGTAACAGTTTACGGTGCTCAGAAATAGTTCCTTTGTGCTCAAAGTATGAGGCAGCAAAACCAGAGGCTAGAACAGTTGAACTCTCAGAGGCGTACCAGAGATTATGTAAAGCAATATCTCTATGCGCGATGTTTAGATTATGAAGCTCATCAAAAGGTGACAGAGCGGCTCTAACAACATCAATTCTTTTATTTTTCGGCCAGCTCTCAAGATCTATAGCCATATATTCATCAAGCCTAGAGTGCGTCTTCCTTAACTCATAGACTTCACACGTATCTTCCGTTACATCGTCTTCAGAAAGAGAGTTTAAAGAGCGAAGCAAATAATCAGGCAATACTGTTTGATTCCTAACATACTGACCTATGTTAGATTCTCGCAATGCTATATTTGCCCACGTTGTTTGTAATGCTGACTTAGTGCCTAACTGAGAAAAGTCCCACCTTCTTATGAGGCCCCCCAAACTGGGCATTTTTTCATCGTGAGCTTTAAACTCATTGTATAAACTTTCTCTATGAGTAAACCACGCGACATCTTTCGATGCGGTGTAACGACCAACCTTTAAGTTCTTAGGTTCGACATTTGGCCCATCAAAAAAACGATGAATATATGAAAGGTTACGCTCTGCATTCGGTCGCTCTTTACCAGACTTGATAAAGAAATTGGCAACACCATTCTGTCCAACTATCGACTCATAGTCTTTTCTAATTGCCAAAAACTCATCGAGTGAATGAATGAACTCTTTTTCACTTGGTGGGAGGTTCTCAGCTGTCGCAGTCCCGCATAAAACTACATGAGCCTCCACATGTAAACCATACCCAAGAAAGTTCTCAAGTTCACTATTTAGAAGAGTACGAATACGCTGAGCATGCTCACGCTTTATTTGATATGGACTTTTTCCACGATTACGACCATTCTGGTACCAGATACCATTGCTAGAAGTAATTGACCCGTTCCATTCCTTCAGCTCAACAACTAAAATACGGTCATGCGTTATAATCAAGCAGTCTATTTCCATAGAGCCTTGGGAATCAGCTATCACAATACCCGCATATGCTTGCCAACTATCCTGCAAGCTTTTTTCCATCTTATCGACAGCTCTTAATTCACTTTTATGTAAGCCTGCTCCGCCAACTTTAAGTACTCGCATTCTCGTCTCTTACAAATCTTATATGTAGTTCAATGTATGAGCACACTATATCATTTGTTGGGTAAATTAAACTGACTTCGAACTGTTTTAGACTTCTCTAAGTTGCTCTTTTCACAGCCCTATGGAGCGCTTCTATCCATGCGGTTTCATACTCAGTTTCGGTTCTCAGAATCGTTTCACCATCGACTTTTTTGGTTCTAGAAGGATGCTTAATTTCAACCACTACTGAACAGTGTTCTTGGTTTACTTTAGCATCCCATCGAACGCCTTTCTCGGAGCATGCTTTCATTACGTGCGTAAGCCCATCTTTGCCACTTTCAGAAAACCCAAATAATCTAGAACCTAGACTATGCTTGTCGTTAATATCGCTAATATCCACCTCAATAATGACAAGCGGGGTTTGCCGGTAATAGAAATAGGCACAGTGAAAGGTTCGAGCCTCCTGTGTGAGCTTGTTCTTGTATATCAGAGAGGCGTTGTCTGGCTTTGGCATCGCCAAGCACTGTGTACCTTTATGTTCATAATCGGGAAGCTTCATTAGTTGCTTGATAACCTTTTCAAAAAGTTGAAAGTTACCTGTGGGAGCTACTTCCTTTGGTGCTTCGGGATTAGTTGGATCATCACAATCACTGCGATTGATCGCCCAGTCTAGCTCTTGCGCCGATCCGTTTGCTGTTCCATGACCAACTCCAGAGGTATCAGGTTTTGGTTCTTCTGTGGTGTTAACGTGAGGCGCTACCCTCGATTGTACTTTTCCTGGGGACACGGTTACTTCATCTTCAGTATCACAGACAAATCGAAAGCCTTCTTCACTGAAAGTATCCCTTTTTCTATGACTGCCTGGCGTAGCTTCGAAGTCCAACTGCGGATCTGGGTCTGCCCGGTTAATTTCCGGGCGCTTGCCGTTACTTGGCTCAACAGGAGTAACATCGACTTTTTTTGGATGGTATATCGAAACTTTTTTTCCATAGTTAAAACTCGACGAGTAAACTGTCTTGATTTCTTCAACATGGAATAACATTGGGTCACTTTCATCATACTCACCAGCAAGCTTAAATCGCCAATGTTTAAGTGGCGGCGGCTCAAAGTTAAAGTTCCACTCCGTGCTTTCATCTTGTTGTAACTTATCATAGATGCTGTTGAAGCTTCTTGTTGCCTCAGGATTAAGCAATAACCACCTCAAGTGCTTGCATGCATCCTTTGAGTTCAAATTCTTTAATGGGTAATCCGATGACCTGTTGAAACGGATAAAACACTCTTTTCCAGTATCATCCACAACGGCCATCCCCAATAACCCGTTTGGTCTTAAGGCTGTACGTGTTAGATGTACATTGTGTAAAAAGAGTGCTCGAGCGAGCTCTATACAAGGGACAACAGCCTTTAAGTTTCCCTCCCTTAAAATGATTGAATGTGATTTGTTTGAAGAGGCTCTTTGAAAATTATCTGATATTTTTATGTCAATAATTTCGCGTTTATGTGGAACCGTGCGTTCTTTGTTTGAGTAGTGAGAGTTCACAACCAACATCGGTATCAGTTCCGCTGGAACACGACTTGTTGGGAAACCTGAAAATTGAACGTTGATATAAGGCCGGACTTTATTATTGAGAACGCGCTTGGTGTGGATACTTCCAATGTTGATTAGCGGTACGTTTTCAGGAAAGTGCCGCAGCTCTCTGCCAGGCTGGGATGTCCAATCGGAGAATTTCCCGTGCAGGTTTCCTGCTACGCGCACGGCTGAGTCCAGCAAGTCGTTCAATCTCACATATGGGCCTTAAAATATCTTTACACTCAAAAAGTTGAACCATAACACGGCTTAGTCGTCTCGTTTGGTACTCTTCAACAGATTCGCTATATCGATCAAAAAACAAACGGCACAGGGGCAGCTTATGTATTTTTTTCTCCAATAGGCTCTTACGTCCGAGTCTCGAAGAAAACCATGACTTTGAATGGCGCTGATCGTCTAGGTTTTCTTCTGTTAAGTTCTTTATAGCGATGAGACGCTTAACTAGATGAAGATCTCGCTCATGCCAGTTCACGCGTTTGTTTATATAATTTTTGATTGGTTGTGGCTTGTGGGAATTAAGCCAATGGCGGTCATAA
>JALUXV010000093.1 GCA_027013165.1 Alteromonadaceae bacterium | reverse complement strand
TCCGCCATTATCGCACTGTGCTTTTGCCCCTTAGCTTAGTGTTAGATGCTATGGAGAAATTAATGCTCGATTTGAATTCACGTTTGATTAAAGCAATATCCGCTGGTTTGGTTGAGTGTGAGGAAAAATCAGATTTAGTAATAACGAGTGCCATTGTAGACAATGTTAGCCAAGTAATAGCCGCAAAGGTCAAAGAAGAATACTCTGGCGGAGTAATTTCTCCCGAAGAGACAGTTGGTGTGGCAACTTTGATTATGCATGCAGTAACGAACGAAAAATTTTTTGATTGGGAAATGCCACTATTGTGTGGTTACACCGCGGACGAATTTGAAGAAATAGCCCGCAAACTGAGGCACTCAGATGGCACCTAACAAAACGCTTAAGTCGCATCCCGCTGCGCGGGCTGCTGGGACAAAAACACAGTGCGGCTCCGCCATTTTCGCACTGTGCTTTTGCCCCTTAGCTTAGTGTTAGTTGCCATTCGACCATTGCACAATTTATTGTACAACTCTATAAATTCAACTATAGTTGTTCAATATATTGTACGTATAGGTAATTTATGAGAATCGTATCTTTTACTGAAGCGAGAAATGGTCTTAAGAGTGTTCTGGATAACGTTGTTAATGATGCGGATACTACCGTAATTACCAGACGTGATTCCGAAGATGCAGTTGTTATGTCATTAGACTACTACAACAGCCTTATGGAGACCGTTCATCTATTACGCTCACCAGCCAATGCTGAGCATTTGAATCACTCAATATCGCAATACAAACAAAGTCAATTCAAAACGCGAGAACTCTTAGATGACTGAACGCTTGCTTTCATGGACGGATGCAGCGTGGAGTGATTATGTTTATTGGCAAACTCAAGACAAGAAAACTCTTAAACGGATAAACAAATTAATTATGGATACGAAGCGTTCACCGTTTGAGGGAATAGGTAAACCTGAAGCACTGAAAGAAAATCTGAGTGGTTTCTGGTCACGGAGAATAGATGAAACTAATCGCCTAGTTTATGCAGTTGACGATAACGCGCTAACAATTATTTCATGCCGTTACCACTACTAAACATCAAGTGTGTAATGGCAGCTAGCAAAAGGCTCAAGTCGCAACCCGCTACGCGGGGCGGCTACGCCATTCTCGCATTGTACTTTTGCCCCCTAGCTTAGTGTTAGGCGCAAAGTTCAGAATATCGTTTTTACATCGCGATAAAAGTTTTCATGTGACCCTAAAGTGTATTAGCTCTAGAACTACGGTTCCATTTTCGTAGCTATATCCTAGTAATGTCAGTTGTTTTGTCATCTTGAATTTGTATACGCGTAAAAATGCCAAATCACCTTTCTTTTGTTCTCCAAGTAACGGACCTTCTATTAGTGCCTGTACTGCTTTATCTAAATCAGACTTTTGGTTCTTGTGTAGCTTCTTTACAGCCTTTTTAAAATTTTGTGTTTGTAAGACAGTGGTAATCTTAGTCAAAGCTATACGGCTCCAACTTTCCCGCTTCTTTTTCAGCCTTAGCAATAATTACTTGTTTTACAAACTCATAGGGTAAATCAGGGTTATCTTCCATCATTTCACCGATCTTTGCCCAATGCTCAATCTGTTTGGGTGTTGTTCGGTTTAACGCCTTTCCCATAATAGTGGCTTTTTCCACCAACTCTTGATCTAGCCTTATACTTGCGGTTGCCATAGTATATCTCCAATGAACTTTAACCAAATTGTAGCAAGACGCATCAAATGTAGCAATTTGCGACCAACAAAACGCTTAAGTTGCACTGTGCTTTTTCCCTAAGCTTAGTGTTATACATCATTCGAAATTTGGACAATGAAATCTACAATCTGCTTTATGTTTATATTTTATTATAGAGCGTCGATTCTGGCATCAGATACAGACACACCTAGGTCTCTATCAGAAAAATTGAAAAGTCACTAACGGATATTGACAGCAGTGGAAAGATTATTGCCTTTATAAATAGAGAAATCTGTTCGATTCGCGATTTCGTAAGATATAGTTTTGGATTATCGTCTAACCACTTTCATCCACCAGCGGAGTAAGTAACATCAACTACAGTATTATCATGCAATGGACTGGGATCATTATCGAGCTAATAGGCTTGTTGTTGGTTGCTGTAGAACTATATTTTCCGAAAGCGTCAGAATTTCTTAAAACGACCTTCGAAGAGACCAAACCTAAAGTGATGAGGAATCCAAAAGCGTGGTTGGGCGGATTCATTATGGTTTGGATTATAACCGTGTTAGGTCTATCTGTTTGGGACTACTCGATGCTTTTCATCTCTAATCTATTCTTTAGCGCTATTACTGCAATAGTACTCATTATAATTAGTGTCAGTCGGTTACTAGTTAGACTTGGCGTGGCAATTGGTCGAGGAAACTCCGTTGGAGGCGTTGGCTTAGTACTTGCGATTATTGGGTTGTCATTGGAACTCTTTCAACTGAAATGAGCTGATTTACATGTTTTTTGTCGTTGCTCGAGCGTTACACAGCATCATGCTGATTTGTACTTCAAACGTAACATTGAGAGGCGTGCTTTTAACCGTTAACTTTGCCTCAACAACAGCTAAGTGGAGATAACAGATTTATGACTCCTTACCTAAACAGATTTATGACTCCTTACCTAAACACATTTATCACGTATTTGGAGAACCTCCAGCGAATAGTCGAAAAGATAGACAAACACTTCAAGGACGATCCATCTATTTTACAAGCTCGACTAGCCGACGATATGTTTCCGTTAGTCACTCAAATGGAAATTGCCATTGGCTTTACACTAAGAAGCTGTTGCCCATTGGCCGGGAAAGAGGTGATCTCGTTTGCGTCAGATGAAAAATCTTTTAACGGCATTTACGCTCAAATTAATAAGACAATGGATTACCTAAGAAGTATTGAACTTTTAGACAACAGCGAAAAATTAGTACTCGAGGATATGGCAGGACCTGCGAAAGTCTCTTTACCTGCACACCAATTTATACTCTGCTTTACCCTGCCTAATTTTTTCTTTCATCTCGGCATGGTATACAGTATTGCTCGCGCTAATGGCGTTATATTAACTAAAGGAGATTTTGATGGGCTACATCAGTACCCACCAGGATTCTCCTTTGAGTAAAACATTAGCGCGTTGATAAAAATAAGCTAAGCAGTGTTAACCATAGGGTAACAATGAAACTATTTGTATACGGAACTCTTGCTCCTGGAGAGCCCAACGAGCACATCTTGTCACATATAAAATGGTCTTGGACTAAAGGTGTGGTTAAAGGTAAAAGATTTGATAGCGGGTGGGGAGCGGCAATGGGTTACCCTGGCATTATCCTTGACCCCGAGGGTGACTTTGTATCTGGCATGCTATTTTCGTCTTCCGAACTAAATGCACATTGGCCCGCTATAGATGACTTTGAAGGTGAGGGCTATCAGCGTGTGATCACCGAGGTGATGCTGGAAAATGGTGAATCTGTAGAGGCATATATTTACGAACTATCAGATGCAGGTCGCTAGGTATGCAATCGATAAAAATCAGAACCGCAGTGCCCTCCAAACAAATGGTAACTTAACGAATTGTTACCATTTGACGCACTTTCTGTGTGGATTTACACAATAATGCGTGCAAAGCTGAATACAGGTATAAAATTGAGCAGCGATTGCGCTGC
>JALUXV010000092.1 GCA_027013165.1 Alteromonadaceae bacterium | reverse complement strand
CAAGCCCTGTTCGATGCCGCGTATAGTGATGATGCCATTACATGGGAGCGTATCGTCAACGCTTTAGCCAGTTATGTACGCAGTTTAACTTCGTTCAATTCTCGTTTTGATGACTATGCCTATCGCCACGATGACAACGCGTTAACGGAAGCAGAACTGCGTGGGATGGCGCTGTTTTTCTCTGAGCGATTAGAGTGTTTTCATTGCCATGGCGGATTTAACTTCACTCAGTCGAGTCAACATGCGAACCAGCAGCTAGACTTGCGCCCATTTCACAATACGGGCCTTTACGATATTGACGGTAACGGTGGCTATCCCGTTTCGGATATTGGCTTGGCACAAATTACCCAAGAACCATCCGATATGGGGAGATTTAGAGCGCCAACCTTGCGGAATATTGCCTTGACGGCGCCATACATGCACGATGGCTCGCTATCTACCCTTGAAGAAGTGATTGTTTTTTATGAAGCAGGAGGTTTAGGGGATGGAGTCAACAGCCCCATAAAAAGCCCGTTTATGAGTGGTTTTACCCTTACAGACGAAGAAAGAGCTGATCTGCTTGCTTTCCTTCATAGCCTAACTGATAAGACATTTGTTGAGCAGGGCATAAGGCACGCGCCCGTTAATCCTCCTGAGATAAACTAAAAGTTTGAAAGGCGAAAGGTAGTTATCAACCCGCCCATTTGTATTGAGCATTAACTGACGCATGAGTTGATTTTGATATCCAAAAAACTAAACTTAAAGTAGTAATTTTGCCAACGTTGCATCGCGTGTATCTACTTTTATTGTTTAGAGGTAATTCTTGAAAATAGTTAATGTGACCGCTGTTTGGCTATTTATTTCCATTGTGCTACTCATTTCGTTTGCAAGTGCGGGTAGTCCACTCTATTACAGTAAATCGCTTAGCCGGATCTCAAGTGAAGAAGGCTTGTCTCAAAGCTCAGTGACAAAAGTTATCAAAGATGATTTGGGTTATTTATGGATTGGCACCCAAATGGGGCTTAATCGTTATGACGGTTACTCGGTTAAGAACATCCAAGGTCCTAATGGAGTTTTCGAACAAGAAATTATCTCTTCGTTATATAAGGATAGTGACGGTTATATTTGGATAGGAACGTCATTTTCAGGTTTGTTTAGACTAGACCCCTCTACCTTGAAGACAACTTCGTACTTTTCCGGTCAATTTGCAGACGCTGATAGTTTTTATTCTGAAGTGTTAGCAATAGAGCAACAAGATGAAACGAGATTCTGGATCGCCATCTCAGAGAGACTATATATTTTAAATATCGAAGATCAAAGCCTAACCAAGATCTTCGAGCTCAGCACGAGTGACGATATTATTCGCGCCCTTAAAATCCATCAGGGAGTACTTTATGTGGGTACCTCTGAAGGGTTGTTTACGTTAGATTTAACAACCCACGAGCATAAACTCTTAATTCATAAGCCGAGCACATCCGACAGTGAGAATGCTAATAATGTTAAAGCATTACTCTTTGTAGACGAGCAACTTCTGGTAGGGACTGTAGATGGGTTGTTTTCTGTTACCAAAGATACGAAAACGAATCTTTTTCACAACCCAACAAGCTTAGTTGCTGACTTAAATATCTGGCAGATAGAGCCGTATGCAGATCAGTATTTTTTAGGCACTGACAGGGGGCTGTATTTGTTCGACCTTGTCACCAACACCAACAAATTTGTTCTCGATTTCGAGAGTTCACTGTTTCAAACCACAGACAACAATATCTTTACCCTATATTTAGAGGATGCAGGTGCTCTGTGGATGGGGTCAAACTCGCACGGTGTTTTGAAATGGAATCTTTCCACAATCAATTTTGAGCGCGTTACTTCTTCCTATCCGTATAAACTGTCTAATGATAACGTTTGGGCTCTAATCCAAGGTGCTGATGAGTATTTGTGGGTTGGCACTGACAATGGTCTGAATAGAGTCGATCTTTCAAACCCTGAAAACACAGTAGTGCTTTTTCATGAGCCAGATGAAAAGAAAAGGGACAGTGTCAATTACGTAAGTGCCCTTTATCGCGACTCAGAAACCGATGATTATCTATGGCTAGTCAATGACAACGGGCTGTATAAATTTAATACCGAGACCTTTGAGTTAGAAGCTCCGTTTTTTAAACCCAATGCTTTTGATGGGATGACAGATACTTGGTTCAGTGGCCTGTTTATAAATGATAATCAGAATATTTTCTTCTTCACCCTAGATGGGCATTTTCACTATAACTCAACTACAGGAGTGATTAAAAAACTTAAGGCATTTGACCATCTTGACCCTGATTTGAGTTATACCTTCATCGGGCATTACGACGGCCCAGAAAAAACTTTTTTCTCTGCTTCTGGACATCTCTATGAATATGATCTCAAGACAGATACATTAACTTTGGTTTATCGCGTGACCAATTATCAGCCTCAGTCTTTCAGTATCGTTGACGATTGGATCCTCGATGACAAAGGATTAATGTGGTTTGGTATGAGTGGTGAAGGGCTCATCGCCATAGACAAACAAACCTTTGAAGTTAAGCACAAAATTACTGTTGGCAGTGAGTTAGCAAGCTCATATTTGTATGGTTTTGCGAAAGACGACTTGGGCTTCATTTGGTTTTCGTCCCAATCAGGGTTGTACAAGTTAGACACACAAACTATGCACCTTACTCACTTCAATGCTTCGGATGGTTTGTTGTCGACCGAGTTCAATGCATACTCCTATGAGGCGCTATCGAATAACAGGTTTGCGTTTGGTTCTCCTCGGGGGGTTACGCTGTTCAATGCTGACGACCTAGCTTCTGTTGTACATCACGATACCTATCAAGTGAGATTTACTGAGTTGTCGTTAATGTCTGACGCAAGCCGGTTTTTTTTAGCCGATGATGAGCGCATCGAATTAGCTTATGATGATTTTGGATTGAATATTTTCTTCTCTACTTTGGATTATCACCAGATAACCAGTACTAGCTTCACCATTGCGTTAGTGGGTGAAGAAATCAGCTTACATTGGCAAGATTACAAGCAAAATCACCTCTTACTCCCCAAATTATCAGCAGGTACTTATAACCTCTCTGTGGTTGCTGAACATCCGCTAACAGGTGAACAAAGCACCACAGCGCACAAAGTGATAACGGTTGATTATGCGCCGTGGGCAAGTCCAATGGCTAAATGGAGCTACTTTCTAGTGTCGGCTGTGATTTTATGGATTTATTACCTGCATCGGTCTCAACGCAATGCGGTATTGAAATCAGCTCGTCAACGGGCGGAATTTAACGAGCGACGAATGGAATTAGCGTTAGCCAGCAGTAACAGTGGTGTGTGGGAGTATGACGCAGTTGATGGCAAGCTTTACCAGGAAGCGCTTTACAAAGAGCTAGGCTATGACACACGGGAATGCTGCAATACCATTGAAGGGCACTTTGCTTTGGTAAAGCAAAGTAAAAGAAAGCAACTGGAGCAAAAATGGCAACAATTTATTCGGGGTGAAACGGAGTATTGGGATGAGGTTTATCAGCTACTCAGTGCTTCGAATGTTTGGACTTGGTATAAGTATGTGGGCAAAGCGATTGACTGGGACAAAGACGGAAAGCCAATCAAGTTCTCTGGCACTTACACCAATGTAAACGCAACAAAAGTGATTGAAGAACAGGCACTTATTTTTG
>JALUXV010000091.1 GCA_027013165.1 Alteromonadaceae bacterium | reverse complement strand
GTACTTCATACTAGGCATTGGTTATTTGTTCGCGATATCATCAATTTGTCTAAAAAAAGTTGGGCTAACTTCTCTAGTAAAACAGCGGAAAGCACCAAGAAAAAACAATATAAAACAAAAACTTAAAAAGAAGTCAGCACTTCGAGTAAAATTGTAGCAAGAGTAGAATAGGACTTTAGTTCTTTTGACCTGTCTCTCCCCCAACCAAGTGTAGGGAAAAATGCCAACGTTTTAGGAGAGACACCAAAATAAACTTTAAAATTGATATGAAACGACTTCGCCTGTTTTATTTCGAATTGTAACTATAAAATCCTTCCAATGTATTACATTGGCAAAAGACTTTTATATGGTCGTCATCAAAACTTGCGCGGTGTTGAAAAAACTGGCTGTGGGCGGGGTTGCCAAGCTACTGGCGACATCAAAACAAAGAAGCATGTGAGCACCGCACTATTTTTAATGCTCACATCAACAAAATTATTCAACTCGAACGGCAGTACCGCTAATACTTACCATAAGCATACTGCCTTTATCCCCAATTACTTGATAATCAAGGTCTATACCTACCACCGCGTTCGCTCCCATCGCTCTTGCTTCGTGCTCAAGTTCGGTGAATGCAAGTTTACGCGCTTGGGTAAGTTCAGCCTCATACGAACCTGATCGACCACCAACAATATCTCTAATGGAAGCGAAAAGGTCTTTAAATATATTTGCGCCCATCACGGCTTCGCCCACAACAATGCCGCAGTACTCGGTGATTTTTTTGTCTTGTAGTGTTGGTGTAGTTGAAATAATCATAACCATTCCCTAGAAGTTAACATCAAAATGATGTGATGAGTTTAGGGCTATAATTGCACGTTACTAAACTGAAATTCAACGGCCCACTAACGTACTGTTACATTTTCACTTAACTATCAAGGTTATCGATTGTGGTTGGAACTACCGTCAGCAGTGCTCTCTGACCTAAGGCAACTTTCGCGTTGGGAAACACAATAGCCTCATCTTCAAATTCTGCTCGGTACTCACGGCCAGTTTCACTGGCCAATAATTCTCCCTTGCCAAACCCAGTAAAGTTAGGCGTGTCGTCTTCAAAATGAAGTATAAAGTCTTTTTGTTGGCGATTAATCACCTGGTTGACTCTAAAGATATCCAACGCATCAAGAGACACTGTGGGAGAAAACTCCGGTTGACTAATCAGAGATATAAGCGATGACTTTGCAGCTTCAAAGCGCGTCATATCATTTTGTCCAAAAGGACGCACTTTGCCTAGTTCTACGGTAAACGCGTGAGCATTGAAATTTACCGATGAAAAATAGCTAAAGGTGGTCGTCGGGTTTTCCGACAAAAGAATGGTTTTCACGCCACAGGCAGCCAAAAAGCCCAGTTGCTCTAAGTTATAGTTTCGTTCATGTAAATAGGGGTATACCGCAAACTTCTCGTTTTTAGACTCTCGAATAGCCGTGTGAAGGTCGTAATGAAGTTTCGAATGTGAAGCGTCGGCGGAACTAAAAAATCGCTCTACCGCGGTTTCCAACGCTTTCGCTCGTACTCTCTCTGCATTGTTACATCCAGCGCCCTGAGAGTGTGCACCATTGAACAGACGGTTCATATTCTCTTCAACAAACCTTTCTGCTATATCCATCGCCGGCAAATTGCCAAACAAAAACAGAACGCGATGCACAGGGACTAACTTTCCGGTAAGTATGTGTTGAACCATTTCATCACATATTTCTATTGGAGCCGTCTCGTTACCGTGTACACCACATGAAAGTACAATGTGCTTGTCAGACACTTGACCAGGTTCGAAAGACACTATACCAGCGTCAGTTATTTCAACCTTTACCCCATTCTCTAACACAAACTCAACTCCACCAGAAAACAACTCAGCTTGTTCACGGGACAGGGACAAAAAATTTCCGGTTTGTTTAAGGATAGAAATAGCAGATGGAACGAGTGACACAGCAGACATTGGCGCTTCCCAGGAAAAACAGGGCCGCTAGTCTAACGGGTTACTTGTTAAATGCCAATGCAAATGAAGAATGCTACACAGCTGCGCGTAAAGGAGAATCACCAACAATAATTTCTTTGTGTGCTAATTCTATAAAATTTGTAAGAGGAATAGCCTTGGAGAATAAATAACCCTGCCCTTGAGATATTCCAAGTTCACGGAGTATGTGCAATTGCTCTAAGGTTTCTACACCTTCCGCAATAACTTTACACCCTTTTGCAACACCAATAACCTTAGCCGCTTCAATAATGGCTCGATTAACTGGATGCACACCTAATTCCATAACAAAGGTTTTATCGATTTTCAGTGCATCTAGGGTCAAATCACGAATGTACGCTAAGTTTGAGTAGCCTTTGCCGAAGTCATCTACCGATATTTCAACGCCTAAGTGGCATAACTGAGACAATTGATTTTTAACCATCAACGAATTCGATAAAGCAACATCTTCAGTTAGCTCTAGTTCGATACGAGACAGCGGAATGTTGTAGGTTTTTTCTAGCGTGATCAGGGTTGGGATTAGCTGGTTGTCGTACAATTGAGTGGGCGAAATATTGACAGAAATTTTGAGGGGTAAACGTTGAGCGTCCAATTCGACTAAGCTTTTAAATGCCTGTTCGAGAGTCCAATACGCCAGCTCGTTCATCATATTGTACGACTCTGCCGCTTCAATAAGTGGCCCGGGAAAAAGCACACCGTCGAGGGGGTGATTCCAACGAAGCAAACACTCTGCACCAACCACCTTTAATGTGCGTAAATCAACCTTAGGCTGGTAGTACAATTCAAGTTCATTTTGCGACAAGGCTCGTTTTAAGTCAGCTTTCAGTGCCAAACTTCGCCCAGTGTTCGTGTCGTCACGCATACTCAGCTGGGAATAATTCTCGTACTTATTTTGCTTAGCTTGCTTCAACGCTGCTTCGGCGCGCGAGAACATCGAGGTGATGTCACTCAGCTTACCGTCACCAATCACCACCCCAACGTTGAAATCAGCGATAAATGCGTGATTATCGCAATGCAGCGGCGTTTTAAAATGTTCGATCAGCCGTTCGAACATACCACGCATTTTCTTCTCACTGTCCAAGTTTGGAAACACAACACCAAACACATCGCCACTGGTGCGCCCGATGGTAGCAATATCGTCAAAAAGGAAATGAATGCGGTTGGCAATGTCTAACAATAAGCGGTCGCCAACCTGAATTCCTAAGCTTGTAGTAACATCTGAAAAACGCACCACATCAATAAGCATTATTGAAAGGGAATTGTGCTGAGATGCACAGCGGGAAACACTGTCTATAAAAGCGTATCTATTCGGAATGGTCGCCAGCGATTGGTGCGTTCGGCTCATGATTATTTCCTTCCGCTACTATAGAGCTTAGGTACTAACAATAATAAGAGTAAAGCAATAAGACCAAATTCCGTGTCGCATAGCAACAATAAAACGTATATTTTTTTATACCCTGTTATCCTTTGCTCAAATTAGCAAAAAGGCCTTGCTTAAGCCACAGCTTGCATAAAAAAAGCCCCGATTTAACGGGGCTTTTTCCTAAGTGGTTGACTAACCTTCGATCTTACACGCCGATAGCTTCCAAATCCTATCAACATAGTCACTAATTGAGCGATCTGAGGTAAATTTACCCATTTTGGCCGTATTGATGATAGCCATT
>JALUXV010000090.1 GCA_027013165.1 Alteromonadaceae bacterium | reverse complement strand
ACGGCCGTGCTTCAACCGACTGACTCTGTACATCACTAAAGTAGGGAAACTCAAGCCCGTCCCGAGCTTCATTCAAAATGGCTATGTAACAGTTTGGGGCGCTGATTAGACGAGAGAGTATGTCGTGCAAACTGCTATAGAATATCGACATATCGCCGTCGAGATTTGCAGCAAGTTCAGATATTTCAAACAGCGCTTGTTGCAAGGATTCAACTTTCTGTCGTTCTAGAATCTCTTCTTGGAGATCATCGTTAATTTTACGCAACTGGCGTGTGCGTTCTCGAATTGTGCGCTCTGTGAGTTCACGATTTTTAACCCGATCTACCGTGGTTACTATGTGTTGCGAAACGAATAGTAATACTTCTAAGTCTTCTGGCGTGTAGTGAACTTGTTCGTCATAGGTTTGAATTACCATAGCCCCGATGGGCTGGCTGCCTCGTTTTAATGGCACACCTAACAGTTCATGTGGACGCGAACCCAATAACTTAATACCGTACTCTTCTTCGATAAGCGACGCTTCACTTCTTTTATAGAAAAGAGATTCCCCCGAGCGTAATAAATAGCCCGTGATACCTTCCATAAGTTGGTCGGCTGGCATTTGTTTTGCTGTGGCTTCGTCGTATTCGTCAACGATATACGCCATATCGATAACGTTGTTGTCACGCTCGTAAAATGCCACGTAGAAGTTGTCTGCATTCATAAAATCAGCAATGATTTCGTGGATTGCAGAATATAAACGGTTGAGGTGACTCACAGAGCTAGCTAGCTCAGAAATGTCGAAAAGCGCCTTCTGAACACGTTCAGCGCGCTTGTACTTCTCGGTAAGTTGCTGAAGTTGCGGAATGAGTTCCCGCAACTCGTCTTCAGTCAACTCGCTTTGCGTTGATATTGACGACATTCTGGTAGTTATAATAATTATTCGTGTGGCGTGAACCGACTAAACTACCCGATTTGTATCAAAAACGCTACTTTTTCCAACAGTTTGTTGGTTATTTTGGCAGTTTTAAATACCTTCGATCATGTATTCGATAGCGGCTTTGATTTCGTCGTCTGAACAATCGCCGCAGGTGCCACGAGGGGGCATTGCGTTGATGCCGTTGATAGCATTTTGCCAAACACCGTCAAAGCCTTTTTCGTCAAGACGTGGCTGCCAATCAGCGGCGGCATGTAGCTTAGGTGCACCTAGAACGCCAGCACTGTGACATGCTACACATGCGCTATTGTAAATGTCAGCGCCTGAACGAGCTCCGCCCGCAGCAGCACCTGTGTCGGCACTAGCACCGGCAACGTGCACTTGACCAACAGGCTTAATACGGTCAGCGATCTCGTCAGTACTCATTTCTTGTGCTTGCACGGCAAACACAGTTACGGCAGTTGCAGCCACAGTGAACCAAGTTTTTAATTTCACATCTGTCTCCAGGCAATCAGGAACATAAAATATACGGTAACTGGCCAGATTATAACGGTAATTCATGCGTGAACAACCATTTGCGACCATTTACCTATAAAAAGTAGGGATTATTTAACACTATTACACATTCATTTTGATCAGAACGTACAAATGAGTTGAAGCCTACTCCCTGCGTAAGTATTATTACGCCCCGCTTAGGCGTTGAGTTTATTAAAGCTTGCAGACCACCCCGTCGCAAAGCATTAAAATTGTGTAACTCGCCTAAAACCGCCCGTAGCTCAGCTGGATAGAGCGCACCCCTCCGGAGGGTGAGGTCAGAGGTTCGAATCCTCTCGGGCGGGCCACTTTCCGCAAATACCTTCTTGTGTTTTTCGTTTGAACCATCTTGCCGCTTTCACGTAATGTAAAAGCATGAATAAAAAAGCAAAGAGAATGAAATGAAACTAATTAAAGTGATCAGTGTTTCCATCGCCCTATTTTTGAGTGGTTGTATGTCGCTGGTATTAGCAAAAAGCGAATTTGAAACACTTCCATCGGGTGTTTATGAGTTAGACCTGACTCACGCCAGTATCGTGTGGAAGGTTTCTCACTTGGGGTTGAGTAACTATGTTGCTCGTTTTTCTGATTTTGAATCTTCGATACAGTACAACCCTGATAATATCGAAGCGTCGGTGGTTACCGCCAGTATTAATCCCATGAGTATTGAAACGGCTTACCCTAACGCCAGTGAAAAAGACTTCGATAGTATTCTTGCAACCGATGAGGCGTGGTTCAACGCAGGGGCATTTTCTAGTATTGATTTTGTGTCTACCAATATTGAAATGACAAGCGAAAGTACGGCAGTGATGACGGGCGAGCTAACTTTTCTTGGTGTTACAAAGCCAGTAACGTTAGATGTAGTTTTTAACGGCGCAATGAAAAGGCAGCCATTCAGCGGAAAGCCTACTATGGGGTTTTCGGCGTCAACGGTGATCGATCGTACCATGTGGGGTATGACCAAGTACGCTCCGAATATTGGCGCTGACGTTACTGTGATGATAGAAGGCGAGTTTGCCAAACTTGAAGACTGAGCTTTCGCGGTATCACGGCCTTGCTATTGTCCTTCATTGGGCAATGGCTCTCGGGTTGCTGTTTATGATTGGCAGTGGCCTCTATATGGTTAATGCTGATATACCAAAAGCCGACCAATTCAAATTATATCAAATACACAAAGCCGCTGGCGTCGTAATCTTATTGGCGTTTATCTTACGGCTACTAACTAGAACCCTTTTCAAGCCTCCTCCATTGCCAGCGAGTATTCCTCAAGCAGAGCAAAGGCTTGCCAAGCTTGGTCATGTTGGCTTGTATTTTTTAATGTTCTTGGTGCCTTTTTCAGGTTGGGTAATGGTGTCAGCAAGCCCTTTTGGTTTGCCAACCTTTGTGTTTGTAGACTGGATAAAGTGGCCACATATTCCCGGTATCGCGAGAAACAAAGAGATAGAGTCGTTAGCAAATAGTGTGCATTGGTACGGATTTATAGCGGTGACGGTATTCGTCGTAACCCATATTGGGGCAGTGGTGTGGCATCGTAAAAAGCAAGGGACAAACTTGCTGGAAAGAATGTGGTGGAAAAAATGAAATACCTTTTATTTGTGGCACTATTAGTTGCGTCACTAACCGGCTCAGCATTTGCAAAAACATTGAATGTTGATAGTGACAATGCATCTCTATTGTTTTCAGGAGAACACGCCGGAATGGCATTTGAAGGGCGCTTCAATCAATGGCAAGCCGAGCTAATTCTACCACCGGCAGTTAGCCCAAAAATAAAGGCCTCATTTTCACTCACATCTGCTGAAACTGGCGACAGTATGTACGATGAAACCCTTCCGGAAGCAGATTGGTTCGACGTTGAAAACTTCCCTCAAGCGGTTTTTACATCGCGTAGTATTGAAGCGGTTGATGGCGGGTTCGAAGTTTCTGGTGTATTGAACTTGAAAGGCGTTTCTAATAACGTTGAGTTTTTACTAGAAAGCTCGCAATCAGGATATTCGGCGAGTTTCGCTATTGACCGTATAGCCTATGGCATTGGTGTGGAGTCAGATCCCGATGCCGAATGGGTGAGTCAGTTTATTCAGCTCAAACTCACTATTCCCGACGAGAGCCAATAAATAATTGTATATAAATTGAACGCAGTCGACAGGGGCCGACTCGGTATAATCGCTTATCTGTTCATTTATTGATATTTGAGCCAATTGATGTCAAGTTTGTTTTTTAAATTCAATTGGATAGTGCAGTGGAAGCCCCCAGTTTTACCTCTCTTATTCCCATTTTTATAACGCTTCTATTGTCGTTATACACACGTAATGTGGTAATTGGCCTATTTGTAGGCGTTGTTTCAGGCGTGGCTATGATCGAGGGCTTGTTTATCGATGTAGGCCCTTTGGATGCTTTCGGACGTTTGATAAGTGGCTACATCGTTCCTCAAGTCACAGACAGTTACAACGCTGGTGTGATCGTTCTGCTAGTTTTCATTGGTGGTTTTGTATTGCTAGTCGAGCAGTCTGGTGGCGGAAATGCCTTTGCGTCCAGTATGGTTAAGTGGGTGAAGAATAAACTTCAAGCAAGCCTTGCAGCATGGGCCGGTGGTATTGTAATTTTCTTTTCGGATTTAGGTACTCCTCTGATCGTCGGGCCTGTATTCCGCCCGTTGTTCGACAAGCTGAAAATGTCTCGCCAAAAACTCGCGTTTATCATCGATTCAACATCTTCGCCAGTGGCAATCATGATCCCCTTCATTGGTTGGGGGGTGTATATCATGGGCATTATGCAAAAGGAATTTGACGCCACGGATTATGCCATGAGCGATTGGGATGCATTTATTGGTGCCATTCCTTATCAGTTCTACGCCATTTTAGCGGTGGGTGTGGTACCGCTGATTGCTTTATTTCGCATGGATTTTGGTCCCATGGCGAGGGCAGAGGCATCGGTGGTTTCTGGTGAGAACTTAGCTAAGTCTGACGGCACATCTCGGGTATTTACTCACCCCAACGCGAAAGCGAGCTTTGTATTTTTACCTTTGATTGTCATGTTGTCGGTGATGCTGTTTATGCTGGTTCCACAAGGTTTTCCTTTCGAAAGGGTCTCAGGATCAGTGTTTCGCGCGGCATTGTCGTCGGGGTACTTCTTTGCGGCTATAACCTTGATGGGTTTAATGGCGTTCTATGGTGTGCGAAAGTTAAAAGACAATGTAGAGCTCTATTTAAAAGGTATGTCGGGCATGATGTCAGTAGCCGTTATGCTTGTGCTTGCATGGACCTTAAGTGCTGTGGGGAAAGAGCTTGGCACTGCTGCATACATTGCAGAACTAGCACAAGCTGGCTTTCCAAGCTGGTTGTTACCCGCCGCTGTTTTCATTGTTGCTGGAATTATCTCGTTTGCAACGGGGTCGTCGTGGGGGACGTTTGCGATTTTAATGCCTATTGTTATTCCAACCGCCTTAGCCATAGACTCACCCATGTTGGTCGCCATTGGCGCAGTGCTCTCAGGAGGGTTGTTTGGTGACCATTGTTCACCAATCTCAGAAACCACAATTCTATCGTCTACCGGCGCTGAGTGTGATCAGTTTGAGCACGTTCGTACCCAGTTTCCCTATGCACTAACCAATGGCGGTATAGCGCTGGCGTGCTTCATTGTGGCAGGTGTTACTGATATCCCTTTTATCTTTGCAGCAGCCTTGCTGTTTCAAATAGCTGTTTTCTTTTTTATGTCTAGGTATTTAAGTAACAAGCATTAGAGCAGCACAACAATGCTGCTCTAAACTTACTAATTACAAAAATTCTTCAAAAAACAAAACTACGGCTTGGGTATAAATGTCGCGGTTCTCTTTCTTGCGATAACCGTGACCTTCGTTGAGGGCATTCATGTACCATACGGGTTTGCCGTTCTCACGCAGCGCTTCAACAATCTGAACGGCCTCGGTGACAGGAACGCGAGGGTCGTTTTCGCCTTGTACTACAAACATAGGTACATTGATTTTCTCTACGTTGTTGTTGGGGCTAATAGCCTCTAAATGCTCGCGCATGGCAGGATCTCGTTCGTCGCCATATTCAACACGACGAAGGTCGCGGCGATAAGACTTGGTGTTCTCTAAGAAGGTCACAAAGTTAGAAATACCCACAATATCTACTGCAGCTTTTAGTCGATCACTGTAGTGAACTGCGCTGGCTAGCACCATGTATCCACCGTATGAACCACCAAATACAGCTACACGATTTTCATCAAGATCGGGCTGGGTTTTAATCCAGTCGAGTAGGGCACCGATATCTTTTACCGAATCCTCTCGTTTAAAGCCGTTATCTAGATTGATGTATTCCTTACCATAGCCAGAAGAGCCTCGAACGTTTGGTGCAATGACTGCTGCGCCTAGCTTGTCCATCCACAGTTGGAAGGTGCTGCGAAATGCCGGTCTAAACTGTGATTCCGGACCGCCGTGAATACTAATGATTACTGGGAGTTTGCCTTCTTTATTCGGCTTGTACACAAAAGCTGGAATAGAGCGTTCGTCAAAACTTTCAAAGCGAATAAGCTCAGGCTCAGAGAAGGTTGACGTGTCTAAGCCACCCACCTCACTGAAGGTCCAGCGTGTCATGTCTCCGTGTTTAAGTGGGTTGTCATTTAGTGCGAGAACAAAGCTATCGCTCGGCGATTGCGCTGTATTTAAAGTAAGTCCTAACTTACTGTCATCATCACTAAATTCAAGGCTGCCTACGAGCCCCACGGGAAGACCTTGTACTTTTTCGTACGCAAAGGTTTTAGTATCAAGCAGGTAAAGTACGTTTAGCCCGTCTTCGTTTAATGCGAAAACAGCGCGATCACCAGCATTTGAAATGGCAAACTCATCAACATTCCAGTTGATATCTTCAGTTACAATAGTCACGTCATCACTATCGAACGCTTTATACGCTAACTGATTAAATTCGCTGTATTGGTTGGTAATAAAGAAAAGTCCTTTGTCGTCTCCAGAAAAGCTCAGACCAAAGTTGACGGAAGGTGTGTCGCTACCACCCGCGAGCAAGGTTTTCTCTTTTGACGCTAAATCAACCAAGTAAATTCTTGAGTCAGAGGCACTGATGTATTGCTGAGCAATGAGGTGCTTGTTGTCTTCAGAAAACGACACTGGTCCCCACCAGCTGCCATCGGTGGATTCAAGTGCGATTGATGCTTCGTCCGGTGATTCAGGAGACATCATCCAAATATCATTAGACGATCCATTGCGACGAGTACTTTGAAACGCCAGTAAGGTACCGTCTTCGTTCCAAACCATAGCGCCGTTTCTAGATTCGCCATCAGTGAGCATGGTGTTTTCACCCGATTGGGTATCTAAAATGAAAATCTGTGCATATTCACTACCACCCGCATCCATCGTAAATGCGAGGTTGTCAGAATTAGGACGACGGTTTATACCACCCACAGGTTCTTCAAAAAAGGTGAGCTGGTGGCGAGCACCGCCTGCCATATCTACGCGGTGAATCTGGCTTACATCGCCAAATCGCGTAGACACAAAAATACTCTCTGCTGACGCGGTAAAGCCACGAAAAGGCGCAGATCGAACATTTTGATAGCGGTTGAGTTCTTCAACAATTTGTTGCGGGATTTCAGGTACATCTTCCATTACTAGGTTGCCATTATTGGCAGTGCGAGTTACCACGTCGGCGAGGGACGCAGAACTAAACAACACCATAAGGCTGAGTAATCCGAGTTTTTTCATTGTTATTTCCTAAAAGCTGTCGTTAGCGAATTTACTGTAGCATTTATAGACAAAAAACCTGCAAAAAAGTGTGGCAAAACGTTTCAGTTTTAGTAGTTAGTACAAAATTACACATGCCTTCATGTGAATGTGATTAAATGACATGTATTTATTATTCAATAAGTTATGCTATGTGACAGTGCGCTGTCATGTGACAATATTGAGACTGTCATAGGCAAGACGTATATTAGCCAAGGTTAGATAGCCATGATGAGGCTGAACATTAACTCATGCCCATAATATTGGGTGCTACCCATAAGGAAGATACTCATGGCAACGTATTCACACCAACAAGACAAGCAACTAGACACTATTTCACTAACCAATGGTTATTGGTTTTATTTTGAAGTTGATGGCAATGATATTGCCGTGTTTGCCAGTGCATGGTCAGGTAGAGAAACGGTGTTTCTCAATGACGAAATAAACTCTAATCGCAGAAACCTATTCGGCTTTGAAGGCAAGCACGGTGTTGTTATTAACGATACCGAATATACCATTGTGATAAGTATGGAAAACATGCTCACCGGTACTGTGGCATGCAAGCTGATGAAGGGCAGAAAAGTGTTAGATGAGCAGTCTAAAGGCTACATCAAAGGCATGTCTGCACGCTCCTTATTCTCGAAACTGATCTTGTACGTGCTTGCGGGCTATGGCGCAGGAACTATGGCAGTGCAACTCGTTCGTTTGTTTGTTGAGAAGTAGCGTAACTATGGAAGTTAATGCACAAAAAATAAAAGGATTGCGGCAAGACAAAGGGTGGACTCAACAACATATGGCGGAAGTCTGTGGGTTGAGTCTGCGCACGGTACAACGCGCTGAGAACTACGGCAATTGTTCCGCTGACACGTTACAAGCGGTTGCTAGTGTTCTGGAAGTGGCCCTTAGCGATCTTAAGCTTGTTCCGCCAGCGCCTGACAGCAGTGCTCAACACAAGACTTCTTCGAACGGACGGTGGATCAATATAGCGCTTATTGTGTTGGCATTACTCGTTGGATTTGTTGGCGGGTTTGGTACGGCGAGTAGTTTTTAACACCTTCGCCTGCAACGTAGCGGGCGATAAATTAGTGTCTACAATAGTTAAACTCACCTTCGGCAATAGTAATTGTTTGTTCGGCTTCATTGATATCAATTAAATAAGGACAATTGCGAGGAACGACATAGAGTTGCGTCTCAGAAATGTTTAATTCGTAGGGCAAAGATACTTTCCAATCCTCGTTGTTGACACGAAACCCAAAAGTATTGTCGTATGGCATATCACCACTTACATCTGATACGGTTTGACCGAAAAAGTGCCATTGTTGATTAGAGCCTAAATAGTGGACACGGCCTTGTTGATTTATTAGAAAATTCGCATCTACTAGTCTTAAGTCTTCAATCGTTTCTGTTGCTAGTGTTAAACCTCGATTACCTGATGCGATAACTGGCGTTGATACCATTGAAATAACTATTATTAATATTGAAGTGATTGAGCGAGAGATCATGTCAAACTCGTACATAAGAAGTGGTTCCTCAATACTAAACACCCGCTAGTATTACTTCAATCCTTCGCTGCAAATGCGGCGTTTTTTAGATTTAGCTTTCAGTTGCAAGCCTCTGGTGCACCCCCAGTAAATAACTCTTACTTCAGAGGGGGGGGTGATGCTTATGGTCACTTTATGGCCTTCGCATACGTATTCAGCCCATAGTGGCTCGGGATATACGTATTCTAGTAAAAACGATGATGAATTTACTTTGAGTGAGTAATACGAATGATTAGGCATGCACACTTACTATTTATCCTAGCGGTGACATTGGCTTCAATTATGTCAAAGAACTTAGAAGCGGAATCGTTTCTTGGCAACGGAAAAGCGAATGAGCTTTTTCAGGCACATTGTGCGTCCTGTCATGGCCAACAATTAGAAGGTGGTATGGCAGGATCATTACTTGATGATATTTGGACTACCGCAAGCACTGATGAAGCGTTATCTCATGCAATAAAATTTGGTCTAGATGGCACCAATATGCCTAGTTGGAAGTCCGTACTTTCAGACGACGATATTCGAACACTTGTTTTGCTAATTCGAGAAAAGGCGCACTTGGCAAAGCAAGCAAATGCTACCGCAGTAGACGTCGAAAGTACTTTTACTAGTAGACACCATAGCTTTGATATAGAAACTATGGTTGACGCACAAGGTATTATTTGGGCAATAGATTTTCTACCAGACGAGAGTCTAATTTACAGCCAAAGGAACGGGTCACTTTGGCTCTACAACAAAAATGGTCATGTAAAAATTGAGGGAACACCTCAGGTTTGGCATCACGATCAGGGCGGCTTGCTAGATGTTGCTGTTCACCCAGAGTTTACAAAGAATGGTTGGGTTTACCTATCATACGCTGTCAAAACTGGGAAAAATGCTGAAGGCAAAGACACAGGAACTACTGCTGTTGTTAGAGGGCAAATCACCGATAATCGCTGGCAGCAGCAAGAGGTGATATACCTACCAGAACCATCAAAGCACGTAAACCGAGGGTGGCATTTCGGATCACGATTTGCTTTTAAAGGCCCATACCTTTACTTCAGTATTGGCGATGAAGGGTATAAAGATACAGCCCAGTCATTGTCACATCACAGTGGTAAGATTCATCGAATTTATGATGATGGCAGGATCCCTGAAGACAACCCGTTTGTCGGTGTTCCCGATGCTGAACCTTCGGTATGGACATATGGAAACCGCAATCCACAAGGAATGACCGTTAACCCATTTACCAATCAGCTTTGGTCTGCTGAGCATGGACCCAGAGGTGGTGATGAACTGAACCTAGTATTAAAGGCAAATAATTACGGATGGCCTGTGGCAACGTTTGGTATGAATTACGATGGTACTTCCATGAAGGTACCTACACATGTAGACGGTGTTACCGCTCCTGTTCATCAATGGACACCCTCTATAGCTGTGTCTGATATTACATTCTACAGCGGCGATAAGTTTCCCCAGTGGAAAGGGAATTTATTTGCTGGGAGTTTAGCGTTTCAACAGTTACACCGGTTAGAAATTAAAAATGACCAAGTGGTAAATGATGAAATATTACTAAGTGGAATGGGGCGAATTCGCGATGTAACGACAGGCCCTGATGGTTATCTATATATAGCAATTAACGACAAAGTCACAAGCCATTACAGGGTTGTTGCGTTGAAACCTATTGCAAACCAGTAGCAAGCGCATTTAACGGCCTTGACGGCGTTAACTCAGAAATAACGCTTACCTAATAATATCTATGGTGCGTCCTGGGCGAGCCGAAAGCCGACGTCGTTGTTTCGTTTCGCGCGTTCGTTCCAGCCTCGGAAAGCCGAACGCAGGTTGTCCGGAATGTTGAACCAAGACCCACCGCGCAGCACGGCACGGCCACAATCCCCACCATTACTATTCATCCAAGCGCTGCCATTGGTGGGGGCGCCTTGATAGTCACTGTGCCAGCAATCTTGTGTCCACTCCCACAAATTGCCGTGCATGTCGTATAACCCAAAAGTGCTAGGTTTGAATGATGCTATCGGCGCAGTTTGCTCTCCATAACCATCGTTACAACTTGTGTTACGCCAATCGAAATCTATTGATAGGTCTGCGCCATTGGCGTAATCACATAGCTGACTTTCGCTGTTACCAAAGTGGTATTCACTGGTACTTCCTGCCCGTGCCGCATATTCCCATTCTGCTTCAGTAGGTAAGCGGAATTGTTGACCGGTTTGTTGATTTAACCAAGGGATGTAATGCTGGGTAATGTCACTCCAGCTAACGTTGATTACAGGGCGATTGCCTTTACCCCAACCGTTATCACCCCCATCGCTGTCATTATTTGGACACACCCCTGTATCTATGCAAGGTTGGTACATATCCCAGGTGACTTCGGTGGTCATTAGCCGAAATGCCGGTACAGATACACGATGTACGGGGTTTTCATCAGAATGACCATTATTGCTCCCCATCATAAAGGTGCCTGAGGGAATGTTTATAAAACTATTGAGTAACGCCTGTACTCCTTGTGGTAGTTCAAGCTCTAATTGGTAAGTAAAGCGCCTATTACTTGCCGATAAACTCACCGTGTGCGTTTGGGGGGTATAACCTGTTTTACTGATTTTTACTTCATAGTTCCCCGGCACTAAACGCATGCCATTTTGAAAGGGCGGCTCAATGTTCATAATTTGAACGGTGGCATCGGCAGGTGTGGTGGTAATGCTGAGTGCTACTTTGCTGTTTTCTAGCTCAATAGCGTTGATGTTGCTTTGCGCTTGGCTGCGATATGCGCCACTGGGCTGGTTGGTTAGGTATGCTTGATAGCCCGTAATACTGTTGGTGCGCTGTGCAGTTTGCCATGCGCGGTTGTCATTGGCTATGGCTTTTAGGTCAGCAATGGTTTGATTGGCGCGCTCTACATAACTGCCTGCTGGCCATTGGGCTATGTAGGTTTGATAACTTGCTTGGGTATTTGTGTCGCTGGCGGTTACCCATGCATCTGTATCTTCACGGGTAATGGCTTTTGTTAACTCTTCGAGTAGTACCTCGTCTACTTCGCCGGTCACTATCATGCCTTCGTTTTGTTCAAAGGCTTCTATGGCTCGTTGGGTACGGGTGTCTAATTCACCATTTTGAATGACTTGATAACCCAGTTGCAATAATTGAGTTTGCGCATTCAGAATTTGAGCTTCACGCTCATTAGCTGCCGCTTGTTGCGCCGCCCGTGCTCTTGCTTGGTTTTCGCGTGCTTGTGCCTCAGTCAGTTGTGCAGCCTGATATTCAGTGAAGCCATAGTATCCCCCACCACCAAGGGCAAGTGCTACCGCCCCCGCTACCAGCCATTTTTTGTTGGAGAGTTTGGTTGGTGTAGTCGCTGTTATTGGTTGCTCGGGCTGTTTAGGTGTAGTGGGTTTATCTGTGTGTGGTGTTTTGGGTTGAGTACTTTTTTCTTCACTAGTTTTCGCCCCATCAACTTTGCATTTGCTTTTAATAATGGCGGCAAGGGTATCTGCTGATTTACCTGTAGCAGCTTGGCTGGCCTCGGCCATGTCGGTAATGTCGTCATTATCAAGGGCTTTGCCTTCGGCTGCTAAAGCATTAATGCGAGACACAAAGGTAATAAAGGCGGCGAGTTGTGCGTTGGTATTACTTAGCTGTTGTATTTGGCTATGAATAAAGTCATTAAGCTGCTCTTCGGTAAGTGCTGCTAGTTGTGCTAATGCTAATAACGACTTTTTTTGTTTAGGGGGTATTTCACCGTATTCAGTAAGGTAAGTAACAATTTTTTGTTGCAGTGGTTTTAGTTCAGCTTTTACCTCATTGCCTTCTGTGCCACCTACCCACGTACCTGTGCCTTCTGTGGTATCTGTATCGTCAGGCTCAGACGACATTGTTATGTTGAAGCGCTCTAACATAACAAGTGCATTGTCAGGACGTTGTTCAATGGGCAGTTCGGTTAGCGCCTCGAGTATTAGTGCATTAACCCCTTTCGGCATAGTGGGGCAGTGAATGTTTGGGTCGGCATAGCGGCCAGAAGGCAACTTACCGGTAAACATACGGTAGGCTAATACACCCAAACTGTATACATCGGCGCGGGTGTCTACATGCTTGGCGCTTTCTCGCTGTTCGGGTGCCATGTAGTTACGACTACCCATGCCCAAGTTAGACACTGTTGAATGGCCGCCATCAGGAGCTTTGGCAATACCAAAATCTACTATTTTGATTTGACCTTTTTCCGACAACATAATGTTGCCGGGCTTAATATCACGATGCACTAAACCTTGTTCGTGGGCAGCGGCCATACCATCTAATATTTGTGAAAAATAGTGCGCAGCTACCTCGTACGAGAGTGCTTTTGGTCGCTCATTGTCGTTAAGTTCCTCTACCGCTCTGGTTTCAAATACATCTTTACCTAATAAGTCTGCCAAACTTTGTTTTAAGTAGGGCATCACATAATAGGGGGCACCTTCATCAGTGGTGCCGTACTCTAGTACTGAAACAATGTGAGGCGCATCGTCAAGTTTGGCCAGTATCTGGGCTTCGGTTTGAAAACGATTGCGCAATACATCCAACCCTTCGGTATTCGTAGAGGTAGCAAAAGCAATCACGTTGTCGTCTTTGGGTTGAAACACCTTAATGGCAACATCGCGCTTAATGACAGGGTCGTGGGCCAAGTACACTGCACCAAACCCGCCGGCGCCGAGTTGTTTGAGTATTTGATAACGTCCAAGTTGTTGCATCTACTGCGTATTCCCCGACAATCTACTACCTAACCTATACTAAGTGTGATATTGCCGTTTGCCAATAACAAAAAATGGTTCAGTATTACTACATAAAAGGAACCATCAATCGTCAATTAGCGACTAAGTGGCGCTTCCCATTGCTGTACCAAGGCAATACGGCGGGCTTTTTCACTTTCCCAAGGTGATCTTACAGGTGGGGTAGCTGATACAGGGTTTGAAGGCCCAGTGTTAGTGCTTGCTGTGTAAAAGTGGCAAGGTCCTGTAACAAAGCGACACATGTTGCGTTGCTTAATGGCTTCTAGTTGCTCTAGTCGGTTATCTGAATCTGACCAACGCGCGGGTTGAGGTGTTGGTGTAGCTGGACTAAAGCTGCTGTCGTCAAGGTGTGTGTATGCTGTTTGTAATCGCATCACATCATTAACATAGCCTTGTGTTGCGGGAATAACCGTTAGCTGCCCCCAGCGTCCACGCACCGCAGATCCGCCATTGTAATGTGACAAGGCTATATCTACACGGCCGTTATAGGTGTTTATTAGCTGTTTTAAAAAGCGCACGCCAAGATCAATATTCACCGTCGGGTTTTCAAGTGTCGAGGGCGATACGCCAAACACCTGTTCAGCGGTTGCTGGCATTATTTGCATTACGCCAATGGCTCCCGCGTGGCTTACGGCGTGTTCGTTAAAGTCTGATTCTACCTGCGCTACTGCCATGGCTAAAGACACCGGCAACTCGTGTTGGGTAGCAATGCGTTTAATCATTAACTTTATTTGAAAGTCGCTGTAGGTGGCGTGCGCTTGAGGAGTAATAAAAATAGTCATTAGCGCGGTAAGTAATAGTGCTCGTAGTTTCATAACTGTGACTCCAAAAATGTTTTCCACTCGTTGTTCATCAGGGTTATGGAAAGGTCAGGGCGATTAATTCGTTGTTGTACTGAAAATATTTCTTTCATATTCATGCTTTCAGCAACTGCCAAAACCTTCGCTGGGTGTGTTGCAATGCGTTGTGCGGTTAATACATTACCTTGGTCATCAAAAAACTGTGATTGAAAGTAAAAAAGTACAACAGGATCTTCATTGCTATCAGATGGGGTTGAATCAGGTGCAACCGGCGATATTTGTTCAGTAACAACAATGTCGGGTGAATTGTTGTTTTCACTGCCTTGTACACTCATAGAAAGCATGGCTAGTACCATTAAGGCAAAAAACGCCATGGCCAAGGCTAGTGCAACTTCTACCATTGCTTGTGTGGTGGTATCTTGATTCATTGTTGCTCCTTAAGCACATTGGGCCGTAGTGAGCGGCCATACTTGATTAATGGCCAAGTTGTTAATCACAATATTTCGTAACACCACTTGGTTTGATGATAGTGAATATTGCGCCGACAGACTCTGCAACTCAGCAATGTTGTGGGTGTTGAGTGCATTGGCTAAATGCTGCATTAGTTTTGCATCAAAACGTTGAGGCATTAGCCGAACTGCTGTGCCTTTTACGTTTGCTGCTGACAAGGCATTGCGCTCTCTGGGATCTAACGCACCGCTAACCACCCGCACCCATTGGCTAGTGGGTACGTTACTTTGCTGCCTTGGATATACGCGCGTTAATGTATTGTTTGGCCCAAGTACCCCTAATTGCATTCCTGCACACTGGTAAAAATGTTTAATCAAACCTGTTTCCGAGCGGGGCGTATGCAATTGAATTGATAGTGGTGTGCCTTGTGTTATTTGCGTATAGAGTTGCTGTGGGTTGTGTTGCACAGGTGGTTCTACTCTGGAAGTGATCTCAGTGCTAGGTATAGGTTCAACGCTGGGGCTAAATTCAGTGTGTTGTTCAGGTTCTGGTGCTTCTTGAATGTGCTGGTTAGGCACCGGAGGCAGTTTTACGTGCTGCATTACATGCTCAGTACCCTGCTGTGTCGCCACTTCATCAGTAGCATCGTTTGCTACTTCAGGTTGGGTTTGTGTTGGGTGCGCCAAGGTATTTTCAGGCGCGTGTTCTGGTGTGTTTTCTGGCAGGGCAGGGCTTGATATAACAAGCAGCCCTACCCAGCACAGCCATAACCCTGCCAATACAAAAGTGGTACCTTTTAGCACGGGTTTCATTACTGACCTTCCGGCGTTCTGAGTACATTTACCGAGGTATATTGCATACGCGTAGCAATGTCTTGCAAACGTGCTTGTACCTCTGGGTTGTTAAGTGAACTTTGGTTGGTAGCATTCACGCTGTTGCCATGAGTAGACGCAGAATACTCAGCTGGCGCTGGCACAGGGTCAAACGTTTGTGGCACAAGGGTTGCTGCCGGTTGAGCCGTCATGGTTTGCTGTAAGGCTAACTCTAGCTCATTCACACGGGTTTCTAAGGTAACAATTCGCTGGGTGTATTTTGCTTCCAGCTCTTGTTTAAGCGAGTCGAGTTGTGCGTTAGCCTGTGAAGTTGCCGCATCTAGCAAGGCGTCAGTCTGCTCGGTAACAAGGTTTGCGGCGTTTTCTACACGGGTTTGCGTGCTTTCACTGAAGTGGCTTGCAAGCCACTGCTTGCCTAGTTCAGATTGACTTACCAGATAGCTAGCGCCAATAATCACGGTAATTGCAAATAGGTATTTCATGCCATTTTCTCCTGAATGTGTTGATAACGTAAGCTCACTACAGCGCGTATGGCAGTAGCTGTGGGCAAGCCCACTACAGTGGTTAAAAAGGCCAAAGAGAACTGACCTGTTAAGTTAGCAATAATGTCGGGGGCGTTTTCTGGACTGAGTGGGGTTTCGGCCAAGCCACCTACACCTAAGCTAATGCCCAATAGGGTAAACGTAAGGGCAAGGGTGGCAATACTGTTGCCCATTTGATGGCCAAACTCGTTCCAAAAATTGCAGTGTTTGTTAGGTTTTAAGTGGCTAAGCGCTATGCCTGTTCCCACAATAAACAAGGAATACAAGAGCGCGAAACCCCAGCCAAAAAAGCGTTCAACCAGTTGAGTAACATCACTTAGGTTTAGCCCCAATACGGCTTGTAATAGGGCAAGGGCAATAACACCCCCGCCTATTGTGTAGCTAGCGCCTTTAATCCATAACGTTGGGCGATAAACCGCTTGCATTAGCGTACCCCTTTTTCACTGTTGCGAATGGCCGCTTGAGTTACGTTAACTTGTGCCAACCAGTGGGCAAATGGATTGGCATCTTTTTCGGCTGCACTATGTATCAAAAATGTGGTGTCATAGGCAGCAAGGGCACGAGTAACACGTGGGTCGCCGCTATTCAGTAGGCGTTGATCGCGAATAACCATGCGTTCTAAGTCGATCAAATTTGTCTGTAAGCGGGTGCGTTGCAGCTCAAGCTGTTCACTAGTTAGGTCAGGGTTAACATGCGACTTTAAATAGGCAGCCCGCTCACGTTCTAGGTTGTCTAGGCTAAATAAGGGGTTTGCTAACACGCTAGTTGCACTTAAAGCTAAACATAACGTTGCTGCGGCGTGTGTAAACTTTTTCATGATCTTCTCCTAGAAAAATAAAGACGCTGAACGGGTCACTGTTGAATCAGTGCTGCGCGCGTTAGGTTGTGGGTTGTCGCCATAAGAAATGGTGTATTTCAAATTGTCTGCATCCAATGCAACCAAGGTTGCCATTTGGCTAAGCAGCAGCGCTTCTTGATCGAGTATCGCCAGCTCTTTACCTGAATCAATAAGCAATGAACGCAGGTAGTCTTCGGTAGTCACACTTTCGCCGTTAATAATGGGTGACTGGTTAGCTGGGTGGTTTCTTATTGCTTGCTCACCTTGTTCAATCAACGACACGTTGTTGGCAAATTGTTCGTCCTGTGCCGAACGGTTGCCAAATAAGTTGTTGTTGGTTTGTGTCATACGGGCAATGGTTTGCTCCATTCGGGCTTCTGCGTCTTGACGAACTCGTTGCAGTTCTACAACGTCGGCAGGGGGAAGCTGATTACTTTGGCTACGCACCGAATTAAGCACTTTGTTGTACAGATCTCTGCGTTTAATCGTAGATTGCATGCGCAGAGTGTGGTTCTCTTCCATTAAATCAAGGTAGGTAGACTTTTCATTAATTAACTCAAACTCTGCCGCTTGTTTGGCTTCGCCTTCTAGTTGTTCAACTTGCGCTGCTAAGTCGCCAATAACCACTGCTTTGTCGCGAAGCTGTTGTTCTAATTGGCTCATGCGCGTTGCCATTGGCGACGTTTGAAAATCTTGCTCAATACGATGCTCAATAATATTGGCAGGAAGTTGCACAAGTTGGTCGGTTGAAGCTGGTTGCCAATCAGTTGCAAATACTTGGCTGCCAAACATAGCAAGTGACAACGCTGAAATTTTGAGTAGGTGTGGTGCTTTCATGGGCATCTCCTTAGTGTTGTAGCCAGTATGATTGGCGCTCTAACTCTTGGCGCAAATCGGCATTAATGTTTAGGTTGGATAGGTTGCTAGGTTGTGCCATGCCCAATAGTGCATTAGCGGTGTCGATAAACGAGGTGTAGTCGGCAAAGTATAGATCGGCGCCATTGAAGCTCGTTTCAAACTGAGTCAGAACATTAAGTGCCTTTTCGCTGTCGCCGGCTTGTATGGCGTATAAGAAGCTAGATGCCATAAGCTGCATGCCGAGTTGGGCGTCGGGGTGGTAGTTAGAAAGTGGTACACCTTGCCAGCATTGCTCTAGCATCTTGGCCATGGTGGCATATTGTGCGGGTTGTGCCGTATTGGCTAACGACGCATCCATTCTTGTTACGTTTTGCTGACAGCTATAATCAATGCGTTTCACGTTGGCTAGCGGGTCTTCCGCCGATGAACCGTTACTTTTACAGCCAGTTAGTGCAACTAAAAGTCCAAGGCTTACTAAGCCAAGTTTTGCGTTTGAGATACTTGATAAAGGTTTCATAGGCCACTCCTGTTGTTTGCTACAAGTGGCTATGAAAATGCTAGAGGTAAAATTACTGGGCTAGACGAAAATAAATTAAATAAAAGTGATATTGCTCAAACTTTAGGTGTTTTCTAGCACCACAACGGTAATGTTGTCGCGGCCGCCAGCGTTGTTGGCAGCATCAATCAGTGCGCTAACTAATGCTTTACCGCTAAGGTTATTAATACAATCAGCAATGTCTTGGTCGCTTACCATGTCGGTTAACCCGTCACTACACAGCAATAAGGTATCGCCTTGTTCCCAGTCAAATAAACCCGTTTGAGGCGTAACAGGGTTGTCTACGTGCTCTAGCCCCAAGCAATAATACAAGGTATTGCGATCAACATGGGTTAACGCTTGTTCTGGGGTAAGTTTACCTTCTTCTAATAGGGCGTTGGTGACTGTGTGGTCGGTGCTTTTTTGCGCCAGTGTGCCGTTGCTAAAATGGTACAAGCGGCTGTCGCCAACGTTTACAAACCCCACATGTTGCGCATCGGCAACTAGGCCAACCAAGGTGCATGCCATACCCGCCCCCTGATAGCGCGGGTCTTCTTTACCTGTGTCGTAAATGGTTTTGTGAATACGTCGTGCCGCCATGTCTAACATGGCACTTCGCATGTCAGGGTCGGCGGTTACACTAAGTTTGTTTTCTTGATTGAGCAACGCAAACTCGTCTATGGTAATTTGGCTGGCTACTTCACCAAAATCTCGTCCACCCACACCGTCGCTTACAATGGCTAGCGTTATAGCGGGGTTGTCGTTAAGGGGCGCCGCGTAATAGTTGTCTTCGTTGTGGTCGCGTTTTTTCCCTACGTCGCTAAGGGCGCTGGTCACTATTGTGCTCATACTAGGGCCTCTAGTTCCATGTGTAATTCTCCCAGTGTTATCTTGGCTCCAGCCATTAAGGGCACTTTGCCGTACACCGCAACGTTATTAATAAATAGGTTGGCATTTTCTACTCGCTGCTTTGCGGGGGCTAGGTAAAAGC
>JALUXV010000089.1 GCA_027013165.1 Alteromonadaceae bacterium | reverse complement strand
GCAGAAGCAGAAGCAGAAGCAGAAGCAGAAGCAGAAGCAGAAGCAGAAGCAGAAGCAGAAGCAGAAGCAGAAGCAGAAGCAGAAGCAGAAGCAGAAGCAGACCCGCTTGACGATGCTATCGATGCGTTTGATCGTCAATCCACAGAAGATATTCCTTCCATCAATGAGATAGGCGCAGACGACGTTGATGGAGAAGAGCGCGACGAGGTTGACGATTCCATACTCGACGAGGCTTTTGACGAGATAGACTCTTTCTCTTTAGAACAAGAGCAAGATGGCGAGGTGTCAGAACCAGAATCAGAAACTGAGGAAATCAACGAATTAGAAGATGTCCCGGGGTTAGGTGACTGGTTAGATGACCACAAAGATACGGCGAAGGACGATGGTATTTTCGACGATTTGGATACCACTGAATTTGACGAGTTGCTGGAAAGTATCGAAAGTGAAAATGACGATCTAGAGTCGACAATCACTTCGGCAGTGGCTAGTGAAAGTGTGACTGCCCAACCGGATGAACACATTGAGCCACAAGTTATCGAGCAAGCCGAGCCAGAGGAAGATACCAATTTCCAGCTTGATAACCCTGATTTAGACCTCAATGCATTGCTCAGTGATCTTGATGACAGTGAAGCCACTACCGAGTCAAACCTTCCCACTGAAGACTTTTTAGACGTTGAAGCGCTCATCGACGATGGTGAAGAAGAGACAAACCCGGATGATTTCGAGTTAGATCTTGATGTGAGCTTATCGGACTTCACCGGTGTGTCAGATGATGATGACGTGATTGATATCGACAAAGATGCGGGCCAGCACGCAAACTTGGATTTGGCGCGTATGTACATCGAAATGGATGATGAAGATGCTGCCCGAAACCTGCTTGATGAAGTTATTCGCGATGGTACTGAAGAACAAATTAAAGAAGCCCAAGACATACTTAACGGTATCGACAACTAAAATTGCATACTGACTTATGTATGACTACACTATGCGGCTTTTCAGGTTGAGGTAGCAAAGTATGGGGCGTATTGCGTTAGGCATTGAGTATGATGGTGCATCTGTTTTTGGGTGGCAACGTCAACGTGAAGTGCCCAGTGTGCAAGAGCACCTTGAAAAAGCTCTTTCAACCGTAGCCAACACGCCTATTGAAGTTCAATGCGCTGGTAGAACCGATGCTGGTGTTCATGCCACAGGCCAAGTAGTTCATTTTGACTGTGATCAACCTCGTCCAGAGCGCGCTTGGACACTAGGTGTAAACGCCAACTTGCCCGATGCAATTGCTGTGACTTGGGCGTGCGCCGTGGATAATGAGTTCCATGCGCGTTTTTCAGCGACTCACCGTCGTTATAGATACGTGATTCACAATGCTAAAATGCGTCCAGCCATTTTAAACAAAGGGGTCACACACGTTCACCGTCCGTTGGATGAAAAGCGTATGCACGAGGCGGCACAAGCGCTTCTTGGTGAACAAGATTTCACTTCTTTTAGAGCTGCGCTTTGCCAAAGCAATACACCTTTTAGAAATGTGACTAACGTGTCGGTATACCGGCAAGGGCGCTATGTGGTCATAGATATCTGTGCGAATGCATTTTTACATCATATGGTACGCAACATTACTGGTGCTCTTGTTGAGATAGGCGCTGGTGCAAAGCCCCTTGATTGGATTGCATCCCTTTTGGCCTTGAAAGACAGAAGCCAATCGGCGGCAACAGCGAAACCCAACGGGCTATACCTTGTCGATGTAACTTATCCTGAACACTTTGGTTTGCCTCGTATTCCATTGGGGCCACTCTTTCTACCCGAGGAATAGAAAGTAAAGTTAACTGTTCGTTAAATTCACTTTCAACTTCTAAGACCAGTTTTGTTTTTTCCAATTGATTGTATTGTGTTGTAATAGCGCGCTATATTAGGTGGTTGTACCGATGAATGTGGATTATCCAAAAAATCACAGTCAAATCGGAAGCCGAGCAATTCATATAACGTTGACCTAAGAACATAGAATAATTGTCATCAGCGTTATGAAAAAACATTTTAAGGATCTAATTTTCCATGAGCTGGATTCAAAAAATTCTTCCGCGCACCCAAACTTCAACAAAAGGTAACGTTCCTGAAGGTATTTGGACCAAGTGTGGCTCTTGTCAGGCTGTATTGTATAAAAGCGAGCTTGAAAAGCTTCAAGAGGTTTGCCCCAAGTGTGACCATCACATGCGCATCAAGTCTCGCCGTCGTTTGGACGCTTTCTTAGATGAGGGTGATCGAGTTGAGTTGGGTGCTGATTTAGAGCCTCAAGATATACTCAAGTTTAAAGATTCAAAGCGTTACAAAGACCGTATTGTTGCGGCACAAAAGTCTACCAATGAGAAAGATGCCCTTATTGTTATGAAGGGCAAACTTAAAGGAATGCCTGTTGTTGTAGCCTGCTTCGAGTTTGCCTTTTTAGGTGGTTCAATGGCGTCAGTGGTTGGTGCGCGATTTGTCGAAGCTGTTAATGCAAGTATCGAGAACAATGCACCGCTAATTTGTTTCTCTGCCAGTGGCGGTGCTCGAATGCAAGAAGCCCTTATGTCACTTATGCAAATGGCGAAAACGTCGGCGGCGTTGGCAAAATTGAGTAAGAAAGGTTTACCTTACATTTCAGTACTTACCGACCCAACAATGGGGGGAGTATCGGCAAGTTTGGCAATGCTTGGTGATGTTAACGTTGCTGAGCCAAAAGCCTTGATTGGTTTTGCCGGTCCTCGCGTTATTGAACAAACCGTTCGTGAAAAACTTCCTGAAGGATTCCAGCGCAGTGAGTTCTTATTAGAAAAAGGTGCAATTGATATGATTGTTGACCGTAGAGAAATGCGTGATAGATTACACAACTTGTTGAGAAAGCTACACCACGCAAATTAGTGAACGAAAATACAAATACATCTGTTGCGCTAGAGAAAAAGTCGCTAGCGCAATGGCTATCTTATCTAGAATCTATTCATCCCACCGAAATCGACATGGGCTTGGCCCGTACCAAAGCGGTTGCAGAAACCCTTGGGCTGTCGCTGTCATCCTCTACTGTGATTACCGTTGCCGGTACTAATGGTAAAGGTACAACCTGTCGTTTTATTGAACAAGCTTTGCTGGCACAAGGTAAAAGTGTTGCCGTGTATAGTTCCCCTCATTTAGTGGATTATCGTGAGCGGGTTCGATTGAATGGCGAATTACCCGCTGAGTCGGCATTTTGTAACGCCTTTTGTGCCGTTGAACAAGCGCGGCAAGGTACATCATTGACATATTTTGAATTTGGTACCCTTGCAGGAATGAAGATGATGCAAGATTGGCAAGTTGATGTTGCGATACTTGAAGTCGGGCTAGGGGGAAGGTTAGACGCAACGAATATAATCGACCCAGATTTGGCTGTGATTACAACGATAGGTCTTGACCATCAAGATTGGCTTGGTGATACGCGAGAAAAAATTGCCATAGAAAAAGCCGGTATTCTCCGCAACGGAGTTAAAGCGGTTATTGGAGAACTAGACCCACCGTCAACGTTAGTTAGCGAAGTGGAGCGATTCAATGCAGATACACTTTGGGCTGATAAAGACTTTACCGTTGATAGCACAAAGTCTGACGATTGGCAGTGGCACTGTCCATTGCTAAATGTGTCGGTAAGTGGCTTGCGTTTTCCTTCTATCCCTTTACAAAACGCGT
>JALUXV010000088.1 GCA_027013165.1 Alteromonadaceae bacterium | reverse complement strand
TAAAAACCCACTATTAGTATCAGGTACAGACGGCGTAGGAACTAAATTGCGTGTTGCTATGGATGCTGGCCGTCACGATGGTGTGGGAATTGACCTTGTAGCTATGTGTGTCAACGACCTTATTGTACAAGGGGCAGAGCCTTTATTTTTCCTTGATTATTACGCCACAGGAAAGCTAGATGTTGACGTAGCTGCGTCAGTTGTTGCCGGCATAGGTGACGGTTGTGAGCAAAGTAACTGTGCCCTAATTGGTGGTGAAACAGCAGAAATGCCTGGTATGTATCACGACGGCGATTACGATATCGCGGGCTTTTGTGTAGGTGTTGTTGAAGCCGACAAAGTTATCGATGGTACTAAAGTCAAACCCGGCCAAAAGCTTATTGCATTGGGTTCATCTGGCCCCCACTCAAATGGCTACTCTTTGATCCGCAAAGTGCTTGAAGTCAGCAACGCTGATGTAAATGCAGACCTAGACGGTAAACCTTTAATTGACCACCTACTCGCGCCCACACGCATTTATGTGAAGTCGGTTCTAGCGCTACTAGAAGAAGTGGAAGTTAGTGCGATCTCGCATATTACCGGCGGTGGTTTCTGGGAAAATATTCCTCGTGTTTTACCCAACGATGCCAAAGTGGTTATCGACGCGTCTAGTTGGCAGTGGCCTACAGTATTCAACTGGTTACAAGAGCAAGGTAATGTTGAAACTCATGAAATGTATCGCACCTTCAACTGTGGTGTTGGCCTTGTCATTGTTGTAGACGAAAACACTGTTGAACAGTCGTTGGACATTTTGAAAGCCCATGGCGAAAATGCTTGGGTAATTGGCGACATTGAAGCCAAAGACGGTAACGAACAAGTTGAGATTAACGAGTGAGCAAAAAACCTAAACTTTGCGTTTTAATTTCTGGCAACGGCAGTAATTTGCAAGCCATCATCGATCATATCGATGATGGCAAACTCAACGCTGAAATTAGTTTGGTTATAAGCAACAAACCTAGTGCTTACGGTTTGACCCGTGCAGAAAATGCGGGCGTACGTCACGTATGTTTAGACCATTCTAAATACGAAGACAGAGCCAGCTACGACCAAGCGCTAGCCAATACATTAAGCGAAGAAAACCCCGACTGTATAGTCCTTGCAGGGTTTATGCGCATATTAACACCAGAATTTGTAAACACTTTTTCTGGAAAGTTATTGAACATTCATCCATCTTTATTGCCGAAGTACAAAGGATTGAACACGCATCAACGGGCAATCGACAACGGTGATCAAGAGCATGGCGTTAGTGTGCATTTCGTGACACCAGAGTTAGATGGTGGCCCTGTAATCATTCAAAGCCGAGTACCTATTTTCGAAGAAGATACGGCCGATGACTTAGCAGAGCGTGTTCAGGAACAAGAGCGCCGCATTTACCCCTTGGTACTCACATGGGTAAGTGATGGAAGGCTTACTATGCGAGATAATAAGGCTATATTAGATGACATTCCGCTTCCTGAGTCAGGCTACGCAAGTGAATAAAAACAAAGTACTAAGCTTAGTTGTGAGTTTAGTACTTTTCTTCCCCTTCTTTGCCAATGGTCAAGGTAATCCACTCACCCCCTATTCAGCCGAATATACTGCGTTTAAATGGGGCGACGATATTGGCAATGCTAAGATCGAACTCACTCAGCTATCTGAGTTTCAGTACTCGCTTACCTATGCTTCTAAAGTGTCTAAGTTCTTTTTGTCGGATAAACGAAATGAACATTCGATTTTTAGTGTGCTCAATGGCGAGATTATCCCCAACGAATATCACTATTCACGCAGGGGAACTGGCGCCAACAAATCACTAGACGTTACCTTCGTCGATACTGATCCGGCAACAATTGTGGTCAAAGACGGAGACAACCATCCTTGGAACGGACAGCTAGACAACCAACTTTATCGATTATTTATTGCAAATAGCTTGGCCCTTGGAAATCAAACTGTTGCCTACGATTACATCAACTCAAGAGGACAATTGCGTTCACAAACGGTTTCTGTGGTTGGAGAAGAAACACTCAAGGTTCCTTTTGGTGAACTAACGACAATCAAAGTAAAAATAAACCGCAAAAACAGTACCCGTGAGACCTTTGCTTGGTTTGCGCCTTCCCTAAATTACACCTTAGTAAGACTGCAACAATTCAAAGACGGCGACGAGCAAGGTGATATTCAACTTAAACACTACACACCGCAATAGTCTAGCACTGTTACGTTAAGCAGAAGATGCACAACAGACTCGATTGAGCGCCAGAACTAAGGATTCTGTGTAGGCATACATTTCGTATGCCTACACACCGGTTTCATCTCGGCATTTTGTTAACATTTCATTGCCATATCAGGTGCTACACAATCCAACCAATACTCCGCCAACCCTTACAAGCTAACGATTGTACGCTCAAAAATATTACACCTTCTTCATGTAAAAACCTTGATCTTTATGTCCCTAGCCGTTACTTTCACAAGCGCTGGTCTGACCTTTCAAGAGTTAGTGCGCAGGATCGCGTTCTTTCTACCAAAATGTAAAGACGGCCACGTATTGCAATTAGCGCCTTTTCAGGAGTGATGTATGGCAGATTTAATTTGGTTTTTAATTGTTATTGGTGTGCTAGCTGTAGCTAGTTACCAACGTGCAAGCCTTATAACGGCTGCAAGTTTAGGTGCTGGAGCAATGTTCTTAGGCACTGTCTTTGGTGATATAGGGTTTCTTGGTTGGGTAGTTTACGCAGCTGTGTTTATACCTTTTGTGGTAACCTCAATTCGCCATCAATATATCACGCAACCACTTCTGGCATTTTATAAAAAAGTCATGCCTGAAATGTCGCGCACTGAACAAGAAGCCATTGACGCTGGAACCGTATGGTGGGATGGTGACATTTTTAGCGGTAAACCAGATTGGGATAAACTTCACCGCATCCCCAAAGGTAGGTTAAGCCAAGAAGAACAAGCCTTTTTAGACGGCCCAGTTGAAAAAGTATGTAACATGGTCGATGAATGGCAGGTAAACCACCAAGACGCAGACCTATCCCCTGAGGTTTGGGAATATCTCAAAGAACACAAATTCTTCGCCATGATCATTAAGAAGGAATACGGCGGATTAGAATTTTCAGCTTTCGCACAATCTCGCGTACTTCAAAAGCTTTCTGGCGCGAATGCTGTACTTTCAAGTACAGTTGGCGTTCCTAACTCGCTTGGGCCTGGTGAACTACTGCAACACTACGGCACAAAAAAACAACAAGACTACTACCTTCCTCGCTTAGCCGCTGGTGATGAAATTCCATGCTTTGCACTAACAGGCCCAGAAGCAGGCTCTGACGCTGGCGCAATTCCAGATACAGGTATTGTGTGTAAAGGCGAGTACAATGGCGAAGAAGTATTGGGCATGCGACTTAATTTTGACAAGCGCTATATTACACTTGCACCAGTTGCGACTGTTATTGGCTTGGCATTTAAACTTCACGATCCCGAAGGTTTACTCGGCGACGAGCCAGAATTAGGCATTACCTGTGCACTTATTCCCCGTGATACCAAAGGCCTAGATATTGGTCGACGTCACTTCCCGCTTAACACTCCTTTCCAGAATGGTCCTATTCGTGGCAAGGACATATTTGTACCATTAGATTTCATTATTGGTGGTGCTGAAATGGCCGGTAAAGGCTGGCGCATGCTAATGGAGTGTCTCTCAGTA
>JALUXV010000087.1 GCA_027013165.1 Alteromonadaceae bacterium | reverse complement strand
AAAACTATCGTCTACCGAATCTATTTTTGGCTCGTCTGGTGGTGTTGATGGCGCTTGCTCTTCGCCTTTTAGCAAATACCCCGGAGGCTCGGGAAATTGTTCAACGTTAGACGAATCAAGAATGTCGGAATGACCGCGCATATGTGGCTTAGGGTTAGTAACCACAGAACCATATAGCTTTGGTTCAGCTATGGTTTCTTTTTCTTCCACATCCGCAGCGGTTTCATCATTAACCAAGGGGGTGACTGATTCATCACCAATAGACGGTATATCATCCAACGCTGAGGTATCTTCTGCTTGCTCTACCTTCTGTTCATCTAATTCAGGCGCTAATGGTGCTTCTTGTGATACAACACGCACAGCTCCAATGCCTAAGTCATCAAACTGTGGCTTGTCAGAGTCGTCTAAAATTTCACTTTCATCAGTGGTGAAATCGTCTGTGGATAAATCTTTGGGTTCAACTCTTGATTGTCGTTCTTGTGCATTGTTCTTTCGTATTTTCCACATGCCGTGTGCCAACACGGCCACAATGAAACATGCCCCGATAAACAAGAGTGATAGACGTAATTCATCTTCCATTTAGCTGCTATGCCCTTTTTTTATGCTTCAGCGAAGGCTATTGCCTCATCAACATCAACAGCAACCATACGCGAAACTCCAGGTTCTGCCATGGTTACCCCCGTTAAGTGACTTGCCATTTCCATCGCTATTTTATTATGGGTTATATAGATAAACTGTACGGTTTGTGACATTTCAGACACAAGCTTACAGAAGCGCCCCACGTTAGCGTCATCCAATGGAGCGTCAACTTCATCTAGCAAACAAAAGGGTGCCGGATTAAGTCTAAAAATTGCAAACACCAATGATAAAGCGGTTAACGCTTTTTCTCCACCGCTTAACAAGTGTATTGTACTATTTTTCTTACCCGGTGGACGAGCCATAATGGTGACGCCCGTTTCTAGTAAGTCGTCGTCGGTAAGGGCAAGATAAGCGGAACCGCCGCCAAAAACCTTTGGAAATAGGTTTTTCAAGTCTTCGTTAACTTGTTCAAAGGTATTTGAGAATCGAGATCGCGTTTCCTTATCTATCTTTCGAATTGCGGTTTGCAAGGTATCCAGCGCTTCCGTTAAATCATTATGCTGGGTGTCTAAGTGAGTTTTTCGTTCTGACTGTATTTCAAACTCTTCCACAGCAGCTAGGTTCACAGCTCCTAACCTAGATAAACTGGCTTGCAGTTTGTCTAACTCTTGCTGCCAGGCGTCTTCTTCAGCATGTTCTGGCAAGGTATCGAGTACACTGCGTAAGGACTGCTTTGTTTCTTCAAGCTGCTCTAGAATAGTTGTTCCACGTACCCGATAGCCTTCAATATCTATATTCAATTTTTCTAACTGCGTACTTCTTGCTTGAATATCTTTTACAATGATTTGATGGTCGTTTTGGGTTTGTCTCAACAAGTTCGCTATTTCTTCTTGTTGGATTTGAAGTTCAGCCCTATTTTCTTCTTCCACGGCCTTATCTTCTAGCAACTGTTGTAGCTGCTCTTGCTGCGAAGCCTGAGGCGCATTAAGCGCTTCAAGCTCTTTTGTTAAGGTGGATTGGCGAGATAGGTACTCGTCTTTTTGACGCTGATTTCGAGTAATTTGCTGTTGATAAAGCAAACCTTGATTCTCTAACTGTTGGCATTTCAACGCTAGCGTATGATTGTCTTGCGTTGTGGTTTCAACAGTTCCACGATAGCTAGCAACCGTTTGCTCTAGCGCTGCGCGTTGGCTAAATGATGCATCAAGCTGTTCTTGATGCTCCATCAGTTCCGCTTCTTGAATTTCTAAAGTTTCAGAGAGCATTTCCAATTGCTCTTTTTCTTCTTCAAGTTGCTGTTCTTGTTTTGCTAGCGCTTCTTCAATGTGCGCTAAACGAGTAGTTTGCTGGCTTAGTTGATGTTCAAGTAAACTCACGTTTTGCGACGCTTGCTGCACCGCATACTTAGCGTCTTGACTGCGCTGAAATGCGGCATTTTTTTCCGTTGAAAGCTTATCTACATTATCTGAACAACGCGACTTTTCACTGGCTAATTGGGCCAGCTTTTCCTCAATAAGGGTTAGTTCGGCGTCTAATTCTCGAATTTTTACAGCCCGTTGCAACACACCTTCATTTTCGGTCTCTTGCCCACTGACAATCCATTGCCCGGAAAACCACTCGCCTTTGGCGGTTATAACACTGTGATGTTGACGTTGCGACTCTGAAAAAGCGGCTACTTTTTGTTTAGCCTCACTAAGATCATTACATAGCCAAATAGTATTGAAGAAGCTAGGCACTCGCTCGGCACTCATGACCGACGCCAACGTACCTTCCTGCTTGTCGTTGACATATGACATTGACGAGAATACAGGTCTTCCAGCTGGTAGTGCTTTATTTACATCGGCAAGATCTGGCGTTCGCAATGTCGCTGCCATGTAGGGCTGATGCCAATGGTTGAGCACAATCTCCGCAGCATATGCCCATTTTTCTGGAACGCCTAAATGTGTCCATACAAAGGATAAATCGTCGTGCAATGGTTTTTCACTTGTCGATGCATCCTGTTGCAAAGCTTCTAGCGCGGTAAGTGTTGACTTAATACCTTGAAGCTCTCCGTTTAGGCTTTGATATTGTTCAGACACAAGCTCGAAAGACGCCTTGGCCGCGCGCTCAGCATCTTCACTTTGAGCATAGTGTTGGTTTGCAACTTCAAATTGATCTTGAGCGCTCTCTAATAACTCTTGGGCTTCTTCTATTTGTATAGCCAAGGAATCATCCGACACCTGGCTTCGCTCGTCTTTCAGCTCACTGATACGCTGTGTTGTGCGAAGCTGCATACTCATGACCGACTGAATTTTGCTGTGATACTGCTGAACTTCTTGTTTTAAACGGTGAAAGGTTTGTTCTTTTTCTCGCGCCTCTGCGCTAAATTGTCTTAGCGACTCTTCGGCGTCTTCCAAATTGTCTTTGCTTTGCTCCAACTGCGCTTCTTTTAGCGCCAATTCGGGCTCTAGGTGTTCCAATTGTTCATTAGATACATGTAACGCTTGTTCGGCTTCTTCCATAGATACCAACAACGCCTGTAGTTGAGACTCCAAGCCATCTAACTCTTTATTGATATCTTTTTTGCGCTGTTGCCCATGCAAGGTGTCTTGCTCTATTCGCGTTATAGAGGTGCTCAGTGAAAAGATTTTTTGTTGAATCTCGTCTATAGAAACTTTGAGTAAATTCTGTTGCTCTCGGTAAGAATGTAAGCCTGCTTCATCACCCTGTTGCTTAGCAATTAGGGTGTCTAACTCTTGTTGCTGGCTTTGTTGTTGTTTCTGTAAAGTGTCGATATGCTCACTGTTTTTTAAGAATTTAAGTGCGGTGAGCTGCCCTTTCAGTTCACGGGCTGAAGCTCGAAGTGTTTTGTAGCGCGTAGCTGCTGCCGCTTGGCGGCGCAATTTTTCAATCTGTTGTCCGAGTTCCTCTCGAACATCATTCAACCGGTCGAGGTTGTCTACGGTATGCCTGATTCTATTTTCTGTTTCTCTTCTTCGCTCTTTATACTTTGATATGCCCGCGGCTTCTTCAATAAATACGCGAAGCTCCTGGGGTTTAGACTCGATTAAGCGAGAAATCATGCCCTGCTCTATAATAGCGTAAGAACGCGGGCCTAACCCTGTACCCAAAAATAGGTCGGTAACGTCTCGGCGTCGGCATTTGGTGCCATTCAGAAAGTAGGTAGACGTAGCATCACGAGTCACTAAACGCTTTACTGCAAGCTCGTTGTAACCGGCAAATTCTCCGGCAATACGCCCAGACGAATTGTCAAACACTAACTCAACCGAGCATTGGCCCACGGGCTTACGTGAGGATGAACCGTTAAAAATTACATCGGTCATTGCATCGCCACGAAGGTTCTTGGCAGAGCTTTCACCTAACACCCAGCGCACAGCATCAATGACATTTGACTTTCCACAGCCGTTTGGGCCCACAATGGCCGTCATCTCTCCTGGAAAAGGAATGGATGTAGGTTCAACGAAAGACTTAAACCCCGCTAATTTAATTTTCTTTAAGCGCATAGCATTCTCCCACTACCATTGAGGGGGTAATATAGACACTGAAGACTTACCAATAAGTTAGCGTTTGGGAACGGAGTTTTCGCAAATTTGGCAATGTACATGCCGTGGGTAATCTAATAATTTTTATTGTGTTTATCGACTCTATCAAATCTAATAGCTTGTAACAATTACCATTTCACCTGAGAAACTCGGCACAGGTATACTGTATAAGCTAAGTTATTAAAGCTAAGGAGTTAGCATGTCGTCACGCAGTGGCATTTACTATTTTACCGAAGGGTTTTCGCTTATTCGCACCAAAGGATTAAAACGCTTTGTTTTTGTTCCATTAGCCATCAACTTGCTATTATTTGCAGGTGCTTTTTACCTACTTTTCGGCCAAATTGCGGTAGGCATTGAGTATCTTGTAGGTTTTGTTCCCGACTGGTTTGGGGCACTAAAAACTGCCCTAATTTATTTCCTTTGGCCGCTAGCGGTAATCAGTGTGTTACTTATGTTTGCTCTGATATTCGGTACGCTCGCCAATTGGATTGCAGCCCCGTTCAACGGCATTTTATCGGAAAAAGTAGAACGTCATCTTACTGGCCAATCATTGGGTGATGACGGGATAATGGCACTCATAAAAGACGTACCTCGAATGCTTAAACGAGAGCTCACCAAATTCGTGTGGTATTTGCCCCGTGCCATATTATTTTTGCTGATGTTTTTCTTCTTACCTGTAATTGGTCAGGTCATATGGTTTTTGTTTTCAGCGTGGATGATGTCGATTCAATACTGTGATTACCCTTACGACAATCACAAGGTTGAATTTAAAACCATGCGTAGCCATCTCACAAGGCGCAAAGGGCTAGTAATGCCTTTTGGCATTATGGTGAATATATTTTCACTCATACCTATCGTTAACTTTATCGTAATGCCAGTGGCTATTTGTGGTGCTACTGCAATGTGGGTAGATGAGCTAAAAAAAGACGCACTCACCAGCTCAAAAGACCATTAGATGGCCGACTCAGTGCCACTATTTTTCTCATGCTCAGCTAATGGCTTGGTTGCATTTTGATAGCGATCAAGCCAATAACCTGCCTTAGCCTGTTGACCATTGGCGTGAAAACCTTGAAATAAATTCATAGAAATGGGACGTTGAGTGTTGGGGTTTGCCAGTTGTGCACGCCAAAGCGCCAAATATAAAGGTGGAATAACACCAAGGTCGTGATGCTCCATAAAGGTCATTTCGCCAGTGGGCTTATACGACCTAACACCAATACTTTCACAGGTTTTACTCTCTGAGATAACTAGGGAAGACTGACGCGCCAACCAATTATTGAGTGTAGATTGAGGTGCATAAGTAATTTGGCCGTCAAACACTAGGTTGGGAGGGTTAATAGGTAACGGCTCATTGCTATCAGCCTCGCTACAATAGCGCCTAGCTGCCATTCTACTTAATGGGTACTCGTCGATAAAACCGGCAAAGTGAGCAAGTTCATGCACAAACACAGAGTATGCATCGCTCAAATCTAGGTACATTACACCATTGTTTATATTTGCCTTACCTTGCTCAGCAACTATCACTGCATGGGTAATATCTCGCCGTTCAATGGCAGGTGCCAGTGGCCTGATATCACATCCTAGCCTTCGCTGCCCCTGATAATTGTCTGAACAGGCTACAACATCATGTTTAAGCCATAGCGGTGGTGCTATACAGATAGGTAACTCCGCCAATCGAGTGTCTTGTTTGTACTTTTCGTACAGCTCATCTGCACGAGACAGAGTAGATAGTGAAGTAGCGAATAGCTGAATTCGCTGATAACACTGTTTGTCGGTTGGCCAAGTCAATCTGGAAACGGCTTCCGGTGCTTGTGGGGTGTATTCGCTGATAAGCACAACAAAACGCTTGGCTTGAGTATTTCCCTTGTCTGCGGAACGATTAAGCCATTCGCGCGCTAAATCAAAGGACTGCTCATTCCAAAGCAGTCGCCCATATTTAAATGCACTTTGACTATCAAGGGGCGCTGTCTTAGCTAACCAGGGTTTAGCTTTATGAGGTTGATGCTGCAATAAATACCAATCTGCCAGCGCAGTTTGTGCTGGTACGTAGTCCTGTTGCGCCGATTTTAGCAGCCAGGACTCTCGTTGCATTGGCTCGTTCACGCTCATGGCATACACTAGCTGCGCTTCTGCTACGCCCCCCTGAGCAGCAAGCTTTAAATATTTTACATAAGAAGGGTCTTGTCGGTGTTGTTGATACAATGCCCATGCCGCCGACGGCGTATTTTGACTCACCAGTTTATCGAGCCAATAGGATGATAGCGACGGATCTTGATCTTGCTTTGCATAACTAACAAGCAATGCTTTTGCGTCGACCGCCCCTTGATTAGCCCCCTTCCACAACAAAGGGTAAATGGCTTCAGGCGAGCCGTCTCGCTCGATAAGCGAAACACTGTTAGAAAGAATCTGGGGTAAATATTGACCCGTGTCACTGTTTACAATAAACAGTGACAGCAACGCCAAAACTAATCCACGCATAGGTTAATTCGGTTGCGCCGCAGCTCTAGCACTAGTTTCACGCAGAATATTAAGCTCTAATCGAGCATACCTATGCTCGACGTAATCATATACGTTAGTACTCAAGGCCAACTTAAAATAATTTGACGCTACTCCCCGATTACCTAACTGGCGGTGGTATTTACCAAGGTAAAAATACGCTTCACATAGTCTGTCAGTAAGCACTTTTTGATTATTCACACCAACCAATAGCTCGTTCAATACGTCGGTTTCGTTTGCAGTACCCATGAACAAATCGACTAGCGAAGTTGCCCAATGGTTTTTAGCCAGTTCTGGGCGGATACGTGCTAGATACAATTGGCCTTGTTCAGGAGAGACTTCGTGGTTGGCGAAATAGGCCCAAAGCGCTCTAAAGGGATCGGTGTCATCTTTGGTATAAAACGCATCGAGATCATCGATAGCTAATTCCGCTCGGCCACCGTAATAGAGCGCTATGCCACGATTGAGAAAAGCGTAATCGTGCTCAGGATCAATATCCAAGGTAGAATCAAATGCATCGTAAGCCTGCATAAAATCAGACTGCTGGATAAAATGTATACCAATAGAATTATACGCTTCTGCCATAGCGGGGTTAAGTTGTATCGCACGACTGTAGTCGTATTGAGCTAGTCCGCTTAAACCAACGCTGTCGTATAACATCCCACGTTGGAAGTGAAGCTCAGCACGATCTGACTCACTTAACGACTCATTCATAATCACTTGGTTGTATCTAGCAATTGCCATTTCAGAACGGGGATTGATAGGCGCTGGCTCAGCGAGTAGCAAATTGCCCATTTGAGGACGTTCGGCAACGTCTGGCGTTTGTGCACATCCGCCAATTATTACAGTAATCAATAGAAAAAAGAGAGGACGAACTGTTCTGTGCATGATAAAAAGATTTCACAATTATAAAAAATGACGTTCTCGTACAACGCTAGAACGCGACAAATAGACTCACAACCTTCTCTTATTTATCGCGAAAAGTAAAGTGCGGCAAACTTCTCAAATAAGGTTTCCATGGATAAAATCACACTCGACAAACTAATTACAACAGCTAAAGAAGCTCAGTTACATTCACATGCCCCCTACTCTGGTTTCAATGTTGGAGCAGCAATTCTCACCACAGACAACCGCATCGTAGGAGGATGTAACGTTGAGAGCGCAGCCTATCCACTAGGTCAATGTGCCGAAGCAAGTGCCATAGGAAATATGGTAACACAAGGCTATAAAAGAATTTCTAGCATTGTAATAGCAAGTCCTAACGATGACTTTTGCTTCCCCTGTGGTGGATGCCGACAAAAAATAGTCGAATTTGCCACCGACGACGTACCTGTAATCATGGTCACTCAATCGGGTGCGACTCACGCTACAACTATTGGTGAGTTGATGCCCCACGCATTCAGAGCATCTGACCTTAAATAATATTAAGTGTCGATGAGTACACCGAATTTTACGGCTAATCACCCGACAATATTTTACAAATCACCACATGCCGCTCAAAATAGAACAGGTAACAAAGGCAGGCACCTGCGTGTCGCCTCATCACAACAATAAGGACAACATATGTTCAACGCAAAACGCACCCTAGTGGCAGCGATTGTGGGGCTTTCTGTTGTGGGTTGCTCTAGCGACACTCAAACAGAAACATCACAAGTTGCTCAGCAAACTTTGACAGAATCCGATGCAAAGGCATTTCTAGCCCAAGCGCAAGCAGATATCGCCAAAATGCAGACGCCTGCAGCCCACGCACAGTGGAGCTATGCAACCAACATCACTTATGACACCGCTGCGGTAAGTGCTTATTTTAGCGAAGTACTGTCAACCAAAGTTGCGAGCTTGGCCAAAGAAGCTGCTAAGTTCAACGATGTAGAAGTCGATGCTGATACTCGTAGACAGCTAGATTTGTTAAAAGGAGGCCTTACTATTCCTCCGCCAGCAGACAGCGAAAAAGCAGCTCGCCTAGCACAAATTGGCTCTGAGCTAAGTTCAATGTACGGTTCTGGCCAATACTGCCGTGAAGATGGTACTTGTTTGAGCTTGGTTGAAATGAGTGCTCAAATGGCCACATCACGTGATGCCGACTTACTTCTTGAATATTGGGAAGGTTGGCGAGAAGTTTCTGTACCCATGAAACCTTTGTATGAAGAACAAGTAGGCTTGGCAAATGAAGGGGCACAAAGCCTTGGCTTCTCTAATGTGAGCGAGTTATGGCGCGGCAAGTACGACATGCCAGCCGATGAGTTCCCCAAAGAACTTGACCGCTTATGGTCTCAAGTTGAACCTTTTTACGAATCGCTTCACTGTCATGTTCGCGCCAAACTTGGCGAACATTATGGTGAAGACACCGTGCCTCAAGATCAGCCAATTCCCGCGCACCTGTTAGGCAACATGTGGGCACAAACTTGGGGTAATATTTACGACGTAGTTAAGCCAGAACAAGAAATGCAAGTACCCAACGTAACAGCGGCGCTAGAAGCCCAAGGTTACGACGAGTTAGCTATGGTTAAACAAGCTGAGTCTTTCTTCTCTTCATTGGGCTTTGAGCAACTTCCCGAAACTTTTTGGGAACGTTCGATGTTCCAAAAACCAGAAGGTAGAGATGTGCAGTGTCACGCTTCGGCGTGGAACTTAGATGACCAAGAAGACTTACGTATCAAAATGTGTATCCAGAAAACTGGTGAAGAATTTAACGTAATTCACCATGAACTTGGTCACAATTATTATCAGCGTGCTTATAAAGACCAACCTTTGCTTTATCGCGGTTCGGCTAACGACGGATTCCATGAAGCTATTGGCGATACCATCGCGTTATCAATTACACCAAAGTACTTAAAGCAAATTGGTTTGATTGACGAGATCCCAGATGCATCTAATGATATCGGCATGTTAATGCAAGTAGCCCTTGATAAGATTGCTTTTATCCCGTTTGGATTAATGGTGGATCAGTGGCGTTGGAAGGTAATGTCTGGTGAAGTAGCTCCTGAAGATTACAACAAGCTTTGGTGGGAATTACGCGAGAAGTATCAAGGTGTTCAAGCACCAGTAGACCGCGATGCAGATGCATTCGACCCGGGTGCAAAGTATCACGTACCTGCCAATGTGCCTTATACACGCTATTTCTTAGCACATATATTACAGTTCCAATTCCACAAGGCACTGTGTGATATTGCTGGAGACCAAGGTCCGCTTAACCGTTGCTCTATTTACGGTAGCGAAGAGGCCGGTACAGCGCTTAATAAAATGCTAGAAATGGGAATGAGTGAACCTTGGCAGAATGCCATGACAACTCTCACCGGTTCACCAGATATGGACGCAAGTACGATTGCAGCGTATTTTGCACCGCTGAAAACATGGCTGGATGAGCAGAACAAAGATCGCATGTGCGGTTGGTAGCTCAGTTAACACGGTTTTAGAGCTAAGCGAAAAAAGGGCGACTGATTGTCGCCCTTATTATGTTTCGGCACTTGAAAGCCGATTAGAAGTCCATTTTAACTTTTAGGGCAAATGTACGTGGCTCGCCAATACGCATATTACCACCGCCGTACGAATCGCCGATTGCCCAGTATTCCTTGTCAAACAGGTTGTCTACCGAACCAATTAGGGTCAGTTCTTTATCAGCAACGGTAGTGGTATAACTTACACCACCGTACACTAGCGTATATGAAGGCAGCTCCCAGTTATTCGCAGCATCCAACGCTGTTCTACCATGGAACTTTCCGCCCAAATTCACAGTAAGCCCAGGTATAGCCGCCACATTATAGTTGGTCTGTAAGGTAAATTGCTGCTTAGGCGCACCGCCCACATCATTACCTTGGTTGGCGGTACTGGTTTTATCATACTCTGCACTTAGGAACATGGCATCGCCGTACAATGATAGATTTTCCGTAACAGTTAACGCTCCACTGAACTCCAATCCTTGATAAAGTGAAATGCCATCTTGAATCAGATAATTGTCTTCTGTGACCATGGTTGCACCACGTTCAATACGGAACAAAGCAGAACTTACTGACCAGCCCTGTCCAGCCATTTTCACACCCAATTCATACTGCAAGCTTTCCAGTGGCGGCAGAAGATCATTAGCGTTTGCATATTCTTCACCGACAGCGGACGTCTGCCCTTCGAAAGACTCAACATAACTGGCGTAGTACGTAGTGTTTGCAGCCGGTTTGTACATTAACGCAACCGTTGGCGATACCGCGGTATCGTCATAGTTGTCGTGATATGAAGAGAAATACTCACTGGTGTCGTGTTCAATGTTGTTAGAACGAATCCCCAACAGCAATTCCCACTCGTCGGTAAGTTCGATAAAATCGCTTACAAATACTGATTGCTGGGTATCAACCCAAGCTACAGGAGCATCTTTTTGTAATGTGGCTTCATAGGCTGGCACATCGCCCGGTGTATAAAGGTTGCTGGTTGCATAATTGCGGGTAACCTTACGTCCAAACTGACCGCCGTCGTTACGGTAAGTCGTGGCTTCTTGATGCGATACGCCAAACACCACGTTATGCTTCAGACCACCTAACGAAAAGTCGCCGTTTACGATAGCTTGTACTTGATCATAGTCAACGTCGAAATACTGTTCGTAAGTGAGAATGTTAAGGTCACCATCACTGTTAAGCAGATAGTTTAAACTTTTTACCCAACGGGTTTCATTTTTTGAGTAGTCGTAGTCCAACTGTAACTGCCAGTTGTCATTAATGTCCCACTTCAAACTACTAATGGCAATCAGGTTTTTATAACCGTCAAAAGTACCATCTACCGCCAGATTTCGACTGCCACTCACGGTTTCTGGCAACGGATCTGTTGCCGCCATATTCACTGAAAAACGATTCCATGAATTTTCAATCAGACGGTCGCTGTAAATCAAATCCACTGTCCACAACAATGAGTCTGTAAGATTGGCATCGAATGCCAATGACACGGTTTCACGGTCAATGCCGCCATTGTCAAGGTAGGTGTCGCCATTTTCTTTTGCTGCATTCACCCTAAGACCAAAACTATCGTCTTCTCCAAAACGGGTACCTGCATCAACATGAGCACTCAGTACACTGTCGCTGCGCAACCCAACATTGGCGCTCACTGAAGTATCTGTAGCACGCTTAGTAATGTAATTGACAATACCACCCGGAGCGGCCATACCGTACATAAAGCCGGTTGCACCTTTAATCAAGGTAACTTGCTCAAAAGCTTCATAAGGTAGCTCACCACTGAAACTATTTATCGACATGCCATTAATTTTAAAGCTTTGCGTGTAATCCAAACCTAGACCACGAACACGAATAGTATCTCCAAACGAGCTATACGCACTACCATCAACCGACACCGAAGCTTCACGGCTGAACAAGCTATTAAGGGTATTTACCTGACGTATCTCCATGTCTTCCAACGAAATCACGTCTACTGAGAATGGCGTATCTTGAATGGAACGCTTGCCTAAAGCGCCACCGTCATTTTGCTGTTCAAGTTCGGTAAGCTTATGTCCTACTACAGAAATTACTTCAATACTTTCTTCACTTTCTGTATTTGCACTTGCAACTGAATGGCCAAGGCCAGTCATGGCCGCACAACAAGCTATTACTATTTTTCGCTTATTAAACAGAGTGTTTAAACTACTCATGGTTCGTCCTTAGTGTGAGATAAAAGAGTGCGAGGGTGTTTGAAAAACGAAACGTTTCTAATAATTGTTATCCCATCGGCCACGAGAAATTACACCAAATGATAATCATTATCAATTTCATTTAATGTTTTTTTCAAATTATTTGACATTGATCATAATCAGTTAAATTAATCCAATTTTTCCTATACAAAATAAAAGTAATGAGTATGATTTGCATTTAGGATTAGTGTAACAATAGGAAACTCATGATGAGTGTATTGGCAGTAGCCTTGACTTTCAGTGGCTGCTTGTTGATTTATATCACCAACAAAAATCAACGCCTGCTTGCAAAACAAAAAACTATGACACCTCGGTATCTCGGGTATTTATTAACTTGTGTTGCACTTGTGTGCTGGTTAAACGCTGTGTCCGTCGCATCAGCAGTGCTCATTTGGTTGTTGTGTATCATGGTAATTTTAGCTGTTCTCCCACTACTCTCACTTATTCGTCCAGGGAGGCAAACCTAATGGCTCGACTGTCTGCACAAGAAAAGATTCAACCTCATTGGTGGACAAAGTCTCTAGCTGGTTTAGTACTTGGCTTGACATTCGCGTTCGCGATAGTCGGTATCTTTGCCTGGTATGGACTGGGTGGTATTCAGGCTCCTAATAAAGTGCAATTTAATATGTGGATGATCAGTCCGATTTGGTTGCTCATTCTGTCCTTCTCATTTTTGTTTAGAACCGGCACACGGGCCATAGTGATATTAGGCGCAGCAAACCTGATTAGCTGGGCAACCTTTTTGTTATTGAGATACAGCTTATGAAGATCCGTAGCGATATCCTTCGCACATACCAATCCATTCATACCTGGACAGGTATTACTACCGGCCTCTTGTTATTCATTGCCTTTTTCGCAGGCGCGTTAACTATGTTTAAGGCGCCCATTACCCAGTGGGCAATACCTGAAAACCACGTGTTACCAGCTATTTCTATTGAGCAATATGACGAGTTGGTACAACAAGCAACAACGCAATACGAAACTGCCAACAACGGCTTTACCCTTCATTTTGATATGCACCACAGCCCAATGACCTGGTACGAGCAAGGCGGTGGACGAGGACTAAGTATAGATAACCACTTGCGACAGGCTTCGTTCAATGACGAGGGCGACTTGGTTTCGGTAGCGAATCAGCAAAACGTACTTGGTGACCTGATTGACCAATTGCATCGCACCGCTGGTATCCCTGGCAAAGCCGGTCATGAAGATATTGGCGTACTAGTGTTAGGAGTAGCATCTGCACTCTATTTTATAGCTTTAGTGTCTGGTGTTATTTTTCTGCTTCCCACCCTAGTGAAAAGTTTCTTTTCTTTGCGACAAAAGAAAGGCGCGAATCGATTCTGGCTCGATACCCATAACCTGATTGGCATCACTAGTCTGCCATTTCATTTATTGATAGCTTGGACAGTCGTAGTGTTTGCTTTTCACGATATGCTGTACGGCGGTTTGTCTCTCATTTATGGTGACGAACCAATGTTTGAGCGAAATGGTGGCAGCGAGCAAGTATACTCTTTAGCTGAACTACCAAAGGTAGAGCGCTACTTTGAGGCTGTAGAAGGCATGGTTGACGGCTATGACGTAGTTAGCTTAACCTTTGAAGATTTAACCACACCGAGAGCTCGTTTAAGTATTGAAGTGGCAGGAGACGGTAAACTACAGCGCGCTGCTGAAACCGATATCATCGCCATGCACCCATTTACACTCGACGTGTCATACAGCACATTGAGCATTCCAGAAAATGGTGCGTTTGGCCCACTTGTGAAGAGCTTTTTTGCACTACACTTTGGCAACTTTGCCAATGACACTGGGCGCTGGATATATTTTCTACTCGGTATGATGGGCGCGATCCTGTTCTACACCGGTAACCTGTTATGGTTAGAAAAACGTCGCCAAAAACAAGCTAAACAATCGCGCTCTGTCACCTTCATGGCAAAGCTCACTATTGGTGTGTGTCTTGGGTCTGTGCTAGGTGTAGCCAGTTCTGTGCTTGCCTCAAAATGGCTTTACTTGACCAGTGTCGATATCAACCTTGGGTATATTAATGCCTATTACGTTGTGTTTTTTGCTAGTTTGGCCTTTGCCTTTTGGCAAGGAGCCGCTAAGTCGGCAATTGCATTGCAGGCGTTTATCGCTGCAATCTGTTTAGGTGTTCCGCTTACCACGTTAATCACGACAATGCTGACAGTGCACACACACTGGCACCTCACTTATGGTACTTTGTTGGTTGATATGATTGCTCTAGTATTTGCTTTGATATTCTTTATGGCTGCCAGAAAAACTTGGCGACGCGCCTATCAGGGCGAAGCGAACAGCATTTGGTATATTCCCTCTAAAACTCGCGCCACTACAAATAGTTCGCAAGCGAAAACAGTTTAACGCGGTAGACAAGGAATGACGGCGAAATAAAAAACGCCAAAGTTTTTAAAATTTATAAAGGCTAATTCATACCCTGCTTCGATTTGAATTGCGTTGGTGTAACACCATAAAATCGTTTAAAAGCTGCGCTAAAGTGACTCGCATTGGCAAAGCCCACGTCGAAGCAGGTTTCGGTAACCTGCTTTCCTTGAGTTAACAGTTTTGCAGCCTTCTTCAGCCGTTCCTGTTGTTGAAATACAATGGGAGTACAACCAAAGTGTTGCTTAAACACTTCGAAAAACTTGGTTCTGCACATACACGCCTGCCTAGCTAGAGCATCTATATCTAAGGGTTCACTAAGCTGTGTAAGAATTTGGTGAGTTACGGCAACTAAGGCATTTTTTTGCGGGTCGATATCACAATAACCGACAATAAATTCTCGTGTTTGATGCCTGAGTAAGCGTGCAGAAAGTTCGGTGATCGCAAGGTCAATCATCAACCCTCTGTCGGGGTGATTTTCGGTAAATATGTCAACGATGCGATTGAGTAATTGTTGAGTATGCGTTGTGTGGTGGGTATGCAGATAGTCCTGACGATAACTCCACTCCCCTAATTCCTTTTGCAATGGCGCACTTTGATTAAGTTGGTCTTCCACGGCTTTTATACGGGTAGGTGCAATTTCGATAGCTAAACAACGGGTAGGTTCATTAATTTGAGCGTCGGGGAAATCTATGTTGACCTGTTTATTGGGCGCAAGCACAAAAGATTCATGAGGTAAAAATGGCTGGCTTGTGGATTCACTGGGGGTGTGCATGATTTTCTTGCCCGACACCATGCCGCAAAACATTAACTGATCTGATTGCAGCCCAACGCCTTCTGCATATTGATACGTATCGTAAATACTCAACTCTGCATTTTCTGCGGCAAAGCTAATTTTGTGCTCCACTAATACATCTGGCAGCACTGTCGAAACGTTATTGTAAATCATAACTCCCGTCCTATCTTGAACTCACACAACATTGATTTGGATTACTAGAACAGTACTCGCACCCGCATAACGTTACTTTATTGTGAAATATTAGTGAATTTATATAACACAAAACAACGAAAAGGAAGGTGTATAGGCTTTTCTTAAACAAAACCCTCAAATAACGCATAGCAAATGAGAATTATTTACGCCATTTATCATGTAAATGTTGCCACACCGCAAAGGATACGATTTACGATATAATCATCATCAGTGCATGATTCCTAAAGATATGCCAACAATGATAAAAGTAAGTCGACTAATCCACTTTTCGGTCTTTACCAGTTGAAGCTCGTCGTTTCCGCTCAACTTGCACGTAAACAGTGTCTGTTGTTGCACTACTTGAATGCCCTAAGTCTTCCGAAAGGTCCTTCAATGGACGATTTCTTTCAATTTCCATACTTGCTCCAGTGTGTCTGAGATAGTGTGTCGTGGCTTCATTTAGTTTTTGCGCGGCATTAAGGCCATGCTTAGCTTTCATCTTGGTAAAGGCGGCATCAAACACCTGCTGAATGAGTCTAGAAATCTGCCTACTGGTTAAGCCACCTCGACCACGTATTTTTTCAACCAAGATAGTTTGTTCACCTTTAGATGGCAAAGGTGAAAGGCCTCGCCATTCTCGATAACGCTTTAGAAAAGGTAGATATCCAGAAGGCACAGTAATGTCACGGATTTTTTTTCCTTTGCCATAAGCCTTAAACCACCAATTATTATCTTCATCTGTCCAAAAGTGACTCATCATTGGAGTCCAATCCTGACGTTCTGACAGCTCAGAAAGCCTCAGAAACAAGGTTTTCATTGTCGCTACAATAAATAAATTTCGCTCCAGTAGCGGGTCCTCCTCAGCCATTTCCACTGCAGTATCTAGTAAGTATTGCCATTGTTGTTCGGTTAAACGACTGATTGTTTTTACCTGGCTGTCTTTTATTAAGTGTTTACAGTCACGTTTTGCTAACGGTATGGGATTACCAAAACAGATTTCTTCATCAATCAAGTGTCGAAAAAAAGAGTTCAATGCCACAAACGTAGACTCGAGTGTCTGTAGTGATGGCTTGTATTTTTTTGGGTCAAGCACGCGTTCTTTATCGTACTTCGGTGGTGTTTGTCTAAATGGAGTCCACTTAGGGTTTGAAGTAAAGTAACCATTCTCTAGTGAAAACCTGTCATACAATTGGGAGCTTATCCAATTCACCGGCGGCGCCACGCAAAAGTCGATATAGCGTAAAATGTCAGCTTTGCGTAAATCATCAACCGGTTGTTTGTCGACTAGAAACACCCACAGTAGAAACTTTTCGATATCGTTTCTGAAACGAGTATAAGTATGCTGGGATTTGTTTCGTCCAATATACAACAAGTAGTCTTTAGCCCAATTCCAATGCTGTTTAACCCATTCAGGTTCTTGATTGAGAAACTTTGTTAATTGTGGATAGTTTGCTGACTCATGCTCGGTCAGTTCGATATAAGTCGGAAACAAAGGAGTTGGTTTTTTCGCGGCCACGGCACTGATTACGTGATTCTTTATTGCTCCCCACTATAATACGCCTAATCCCCAATGTCTAATACTGAACCGTATTAGACATAGGGAAAGTCTGGCACTGTTTGACATTAGCGCATGCAGGATCAGCTGTTTAACCTGTGGCTTAGAAATTGCAGAGACTAACAAAAAAAGAAGGTTTCACGAAATTTGCTATATTGATGAGAAAAATTTACGAAGTGTCTTGTAAATTTTACCTAAACGAATTGGATGCTACTAAAATATTAAACGATGAATTCTCAAATCATTATTAAGCTAATCGCACAACTTACAGTGCTCATTTTGCTAACAGTTGTATCTAATTTTGCTTTTGCATGTAATGATGCAAAAAACGATAGCGACACGGCTAAAGTTCACATCCGGGCAGAACAGGCTGAAGACTTCGAATTATTACAGCATCATAGCACTCATGATGACTGCGATTGTTGTGATGGCCGTTGTTGCGGCGCGGGCTGCAGCTGTGCTCATTCAACGTGTTCGTATGTTTATGTTACGCCCGTTAATAACGACTACTTCACGTTTAAAATATCGGAGTCTATTGTGACTCAGTCTTCACAATATTCGTTCTCAATCTCCCCTCCTCTTCTAAGGCCACCAATCTCTTAACAATATTTTGCAAGGCAAATTCGCCAAGAATTACAAAGTCTTACCGCATCCGATAATGAGCCATTTGACGCTTAATAATTCCGTTAGCTGTAGTGGCTCGCGAACATAATCCCTCTGACTTGATTACATCGTACATTTTGGACTCACATTAAGTGAGAATATGACCGGTGCCTGACTCACTTTAATTGACAATGAACTCACGCTAATCGAGAACGGGCTTGCAAACATAATCAGTCGGCTCACTTTATTTAAGAATAACGACAGTTCATAAAAATGGACGTTAAAAGATACCGTTCGTTAGTTTATGCATATAAAGCAGCCTGCGCCATTACTTATTTAAGCGTCAAAACTTAAAGCGTGAAAGCTTAGGTATGTATCGGTTAGTGTCAGACTTATATTTTAGAAAATCATCGCCATGCACTTTCTTCAAATAAGGCTCTTCAATTTGTCGAACAATCACTTCAATGCAAATCCAACATACAAAAGCACATGCCCAAAGCAGCAAATGTGGTAACGTTATACACACCCCTGCCCAAAATAGAAAAATACCAAAGTAAATGGGGTTGCGAGACTTTGCGTAAATCCCGTGGGTAATAAGTGCAGTCGTTTCTTGCTGGTCAACGCCAATACGCCATGAATCTCCCATTTGAATTTGAGACAACAAAGTTACAGCAATTCCGCAGGCGCCAATCAAGGAGCCGAGAAGCTGAAATGGAATTGAAGGAACAAATAGTAGGGGCGCACGTCCTAAGTAACCAAAAAGAACTAGACCAAATGCAAAGCAAAACGTAACCACGAATATAGCCCCTGGTACAATTTCTATTAATGGTGCGTTTATAGATGCTGCTCTTATACCAAAATCACCATTTCTCTTATATTGAACAAAGCTTCTACCGAGGACGGCTAGCGCCAAAAAACTACTAATTAAAATAAGCGAAACCATATCTATCCTTATCGTACATGACGTTAAGAATATGATTGTAAAGTCTATACTTAATAAAGAGTCAATAGGTACCTAAAAATCGTTCAGGTAAAACTTGGGCATTTACGAATAAATGCCCAAGAACACTACTGATCCCCTTTACTATGCACGAGTCGATAGAGTACAGGCAGCACTACCAGTGTTAGCAAGGTTGACGATATTATCCCGCCGATGACCACCGTGGCCAAAGGCCGTTGCACCTCTGCACCTATGCCCGTATTGAGCGCCATGGGCACAAATCCAAGGCTTGCCACTAGTGCTGTCATTAATACCGGACGCAAGCGAATAAGTGCCCCTTCAACAATGCTATTCACTAATTCTCCGGTTTCTAGCAAACGTTGCTTGATGAAGGACAGCATTACCAATCCGTTTAATACGGCAATCCCAGACAACGCGATAAATCCTACCGACGCGGATATGGATAAAGGCATATCCCTTAACCAAAGAGACATTACACCGCCTGTTAATGCCAAAGGGATACCTGTGAAGATAATCAACGCATCGCGTATAGAACCAAACGCAATTACCAGCATTGTCAAAATCACAAACAACGTAACCGGTACCACAATCGTCAATCGTTGACTCGCACTCTCGAACTGCTCAAAGGTTCCACCATAGTCGAGCCAATAACCAGCAGGTAAATCTACTTCATCATTGATTCTCGCCTGAGCTTCTTCAACAAAAGTGCCAATATCTCTGTCACGCACATTTGCTGTGACAACAATACTACGTTTGCCATTTTCCCGGCTTATTTGGCTAGGTACTTCTTTAAATGCCAGTG
>JALUXV010000086.1 GCA_027013165.1 Alteromonadaceae bacterium | reverse complement strand
ATCGAATGAGTGGTGTGTATGACTATATGCTGAAGGTTGTGGTAAGTGACATGAAAGCTTTTGATGACTTTTACAAGAAGCTAGTATCGCAAGTGAGCCTTGTAGAGGTTACTTCGAGTTTCGCCATGGAACAAATAAAATACACAACGGCCTTACCAGTTAAGTAGAACTTGGTTTCTTGCATGTGGGATCGGTGGTAACATGCGCGCCGATTTTATGGACTATAGGTGACTAAAACTCGTGTTGCCTATCTTGCATCACTTTATCCATCCCACTTGAGCTAACATTTTCTCTGGAGTATTAATGTCTTTCCATTCTTTAGGCCTTGCAGCACCTATTTTAAAAGCGATTGAAAAGCAAGGTTACAGTGCGCCTTCTCCTATTCAGGAAAAAGCCATTCCCGTTATCATGGAAGGAAAAGATATACTTGCTGCTGCGCAAACCGGCACGGGGAAAACAGCAGCGTTTTCGCTTCCATTAATCCACCGTCTGCTCGATGGCCAAAAGACGCGTTCGAATCGAGTAAAAGTGTTAGTTCTTACGCCAACTCGAGAGCTTGCAGCTCAAGTGGAAGAGAATGTTAGAAGCTTTAGTGAGTTTGCACCACTGCGAGTGGCGGTAGTATTTGGTGGCGTTGGCATAAACCCGCAAATGAAAGCATTACGTAGTGGTGTAGATGTGTTGATAGCAACGCCTGGTAGGTTGCTCGATTTGTTTCAACAAAATGCAGTTAAGTTTGACCAGCTAGAATCTTTGGTGTTGGACGAAGCCGACAGAATGCTAGACATGGGGTTTATCCACGATATCAAACGTATTCTTAAGCTATTACCCCAGCGTAGACAAACATTGTTGTTTTCAGCAACTTTCTCAGATGATATTACATCGCTGGCCAAATCTATCACTAACCATCCGGTGCAAGTATCCACAGCACCTGCTAATACGACCGTTGAGGCAATTGCGCAACAAGTTATAGAGCTGGACAAGTCGCAAAAACAAAAAGCCTTGATTCATCTCGTCAAAGAAAATAGCTGGAAGCAAGTGCTAGTATTTAGTCGAACTAAACACGGCGCTAATCGCATTGCCGAAAAGTTGTCTCGCGCTAAAATTCCCAGTGCGGCAATACATGGCAACAAAAGCCAAGGAGCAAGAACTAAGGCTTTGGCTGGATTTAAGTCGGGTGAAATAGATGTGTTAGTTGCTACAGACATTGCCGCTCGCGGTATTGATATTAGCGAACTTCCTGTTGTTGTTAACTTCGATTTACCCAACACAGCCGCAGACTATGTTCATAGAATTGGGCGCACTGGGCGTGCAGGTGCCCAAGGCCAAGCATTATCTTTTGTCTGCGCTGAAGAACTTCAATCGTTAAAAGATGTAGAAACACTAATTCAAAAGCTGCTACCCAGAACGCAAGTCGAAGGTTTTGAGCCGGCGGTACATGTACCGGTTACTAAGCTTTCAGCCCCTAAAAAGCCAAAAAAGCCCAAAAAGCCTAAGGTAAAAATAGAAAGCGGGACCGAGCGCACCTCGCAACAAAACACTTCGAAGTCTCGAAATAAACCGTCCAATAATTCTGCTCAAAAAAAGCGCAGGCCCAATAGTAACAGTCGGTTAAATAAGGCCAATAGGCCATCGCATCAACGTGGCGTAGAAAAGTGATAAAAAGAGTTTAAAGTTCGCCACTTAAGTCGGCGAAATTCAGAATGATACGGTTTAAATCTCCATTTCGGTGCAGCTGAGGGGCTACCATCAAGGGGAAACGCTTTGATAGTTTGTCTTTCAGTGTTGCCGATGCACTTATGCACTGCTTTTATACGGCTTCATGCACCAATAATGGACATAACTAGTACTTTAGTATTAATGAAATTATTTAAGTTTCTGATTTTGAAAAGCTTTTTATTTTTGGTTTAATTGTTGCAAATTGTTTCTTGGGTCAACTGTGATCTGAAAACTTAACGCAATACACAACAATAAGTAATAAACGTTGAGCAAAGGCGCTCTCACTATCCGACGAAAGGACGGGTAAGTGTGGGCGTTTTTTTTTGGCTTTGAAAAACGCATAACTAGCTAATTCTCATAAAAGGAGAGAGTACATGGCTTATTTAGAACCGAGTGAATTCGCCACAAAGATGGTGGATGCAGGTGAACAAAAAATCTTTATGTCTACAAGAGACACACTAATCCGTGCGTTTATGGCGGGTGCTATTTTGGCTTTGGCTGCATTCTTTGCCATTACAGTAATTACCAAAACGGGCAATCCATTGGTGGGCGCAATTTTGTTCCCAGTGGGCTTTATTATGCTTTATCTAATGAAGTTTGATCTACTAACGGGTGTATTCACCCTTGTACCTTTGGCCGTTATCGACAAGCGTGCCGGTTGTACAATGAGCGAGTTGTTCAGAAACTGGGGATTAGTATTTGTTGGTAACTTTGCAGGCGCACTAACGGTGGCATTCTTTGCTTCCTATATACTTACGTATGGTTATCAAATTGATGGCGGTGCTGTTGCTGACAAAGTAAGTACCATAGGTGAGTCAAGAACGCTTGGATACAAAGAGCAAGGTATCCTTGGTTGGTTCACTATTTTCATCCGCGGTATGTTGTGTAACTGGATGGTATCAATGGGTGTTGTTGGTGCGATGATTTCTACTTCTGCGGGTAGCAAAATGGCTGCGATGTGGATGCCAATCATGTTGTTCTTCTACATGGCTTTTGAGCATTCAATCGTAAACATGTTCTTGTTCCCGTTCTCTATGATCATGGGTGGTGACTTCACAATCGTTGACTACTTCCTTTGGAACGAAATTCCAACGGCTCTTGGTAACCTTGCTGGTGGCTTCCTATTAGTTGGCCTGCCGCTTTACTACACACACGTTAAGACCAAGAAAGAAAGAAAAGAAAAAGCGTCTGAACAATCTGAAACGATTGCAGCACTTTAATCTTAACTTTCATATAAACCCCAATCAGCATACACGCTGATTGGGGTTTAGTCTTGAACTCACCCTGTTCCATCGTGTTTTCGCGTAACTGTAACCGTCAGGGCAACAAGCATGGCCAACCAACTAAAAATAACAACTGGTCAGTATAGCGACAAAGGTAAAAAGCGCCTTAATCAAGACTTTCACGGCATTCTTGTACCTCCAGCAACACAACAACAAATCAAAGGTGTAGCACTAGCGTTAGCCGACGGCATTAGTACAAGCAGTGTTAGTCAAGTCGCCAGTGAAACCGCAGTTAAAAGCTTTTTGAGTGATTACTTTTGTACTTCCGATGCATGGTCAGCAAAAACATCTGGCACTAAAGTAGTGCAGTCAGTCAACGGGTGGCTTTACGCACAATCTCAACAAAGTGAATTTAAATACAACAAAGAAAAAGGCTATGTGTGCACATTCAGCGCACTGGTTTTCAAATCTAAGCTAGCGCACATATTTCATGTTGGAGACAGTCGAATCTATCGAGTACGACACGATCGTCTGGAACAACTTACGAAAGACCACAGGTCTTGGACATCTTCCTCTGAAAGTTATCTAAGTCGAGCACTTGGCGTAAATGACCATGTTGCTGTTGACTATCACGCTATTGATGTACAAAAAGGCGATTACTTTCTACTTTGTACCGATGGTGTCTATGAATTTTGTGGTACTGAAGCGATCCTTACGGCAATAAAAGCAAATCCCAATGATCTAGATCACGCCGCGAAACTCATTGTTTCTAAAGCATTTCAAAACGGTAGCGACGATA
>JALUXV010000085.1 GCA_027013165.1 Alteromonadaceae bacterium | reverse complement strand
GAAGAATACTTCATCATCAGCCTCAATAACCGTGGTACCTAACGGGCGAATAGGACGTCCGCGTCGGTAAATGGCAGCAACCCGAGTTTCAACATTCGGCATGTGGTCTTTAAGCGCAGATAACGCGTGGCCTACTAACAAACCGCCGTAATACGCTTTTACTGCTACAAGGCTAGCTTTGCCTTCAGCAAACTCAACCACCTGAAGTGCGCCGGGGTAATCTATTAGACGTTTGATGGCCTTAGTTACCAACTGCTCAGGAGCGATAATGTGGTCAACGGGAATGTCTTGCTGTTTATATAGCTGCTCTTGGTAAATGATATACTGTTCAGAGCGCACCCGAGCGATTTTAGTGGGTGTTTTGAATAGACTGTAGGCCACCTGACAGGCCAACATGTTGCTTTCATCACTGTTGGTTACGGCTATCAACATATCAGCATCTTCCGCACCGGCCTTACGCAACACGTCAGGGTGTGAACCCACGCCTGTTACTACTTGTAAATCAAGGCGGTCTTGAAGTGCGCGCAATATAGTGGGGTCAGAGTCAATAACCGTTATTTCGTTATTCTCACCCACTAAGTTTTCAGCAAGTGTTCCGCCTACTTGGCCGGCCCCTAAAATGATGATCTTCATCGTTATTATTTTGCCTTCATATCCGTGCAGGTCTTAAACGTGTGACGTTGCACAACTATTGAACTCAGTCTGATGACTTTACCAGCCTCGCATAGTAGAAACCATCCATTTGTTGCTCACCAGGCGTTATCTGACGTCCGGGTTTGTCGACAGTCTCCGTTTTTACTAAGGGCGATAAGGTAGCGTCAGGTGTGTCGGCTAAAAACTGCTTTATTTGCGCCATGTTCTCTTTCGGCAAAATAGAACACGTTGCATATAGTAGTGTGCCACCCGGTTTTAATAGACCCCACAATGTATCTAATATGCGCCGTTGTAGCTGCGCTAGATTGTCGATGTCATTGGCTTTTCGAAGCCATCTAATATCTGGGTGACGTCGAATAACGCCAGTTGCAGAGCAGGGGGCATCCAGTAATATTCTGTCGAAGGGCTTTCCGTCCCACCAGGTCTCAGGATTAGCTGCATCACCCTGCTTAATATCGACTGTATGCTTAAGGCGAGTCATGTTTTCTTCTACGCGTTTTAGGCGTGTAGCGTCGGCATCAAGCGCTAACACGTACTCTGTATCAGGTGCACACTCAACAATGTGCCCTGTTTTTCCGCCGGGTGCGGCGCAACAATCTAAAATGCGTTCGTTCGCTTGGGGCTTTAGGTAATACGCAGCTAATTGCGCTGCCCCATCTTGTACCGCAAAGTGACCTTTTTCAAAACCAGGCAAGGCAGTAATATCTTCTCGCTTAGTCAGAATTACCGCATCAGCGTGGTTTTCACTAAGGGTATATTCAACCCCTGCTTTATCTAGCACCTGAGTAAATGCCGCCAACGATGTTTGCAATTTGTTCACACGAAGCCAGATGGGGGCCATGGCATTCGTTTCAGTACGTACCTGCTCGGCGTCGTCACCGTAGGCGTTCTCAATTGCCTTAAATAACCACTTTGGTAAGCCGCTGTTTATGATGGCGTCGTCTACCGGTTTGTCAGCAAGGTTCTCACGCTGAAAATTACGCAATACCGCATTAACTAACCCTTTTAGCCCTGCTGCATTTAAATAAGACGCTGCAGCGACGGTTTCACCCACGGCTGCGTGATTGCTAACGCGAGAAAAACTGAGCTGGTACAAACCAAGAAGAATAAGATGTTCTATGACCTTCTTATTGCCTTTTAGAGGTCTATCCAACAAAGAGCGTAGCCAGTGTTGTAAAAGGGGCAGGCGACGCATCACGCCTAACGACATCTCTTGAAGCCATGCGTTATCTCTAGCGTTGTGTCTACGCTGAACGCGCTCTAAGCACTCACGAGATGACTTGCCTTGTTCTAAAATTTGATAGATGACCCACGCGCAATCTGCGCGCAGGTTCTTTTGTTTTGGAAGGGGTAATGGTTTCACGTTTAGTCCGCTTGTGTCAGACAACGACCCACTTCAAACCACGTTTGGCGAGCATTGATAACGTCTGACGCTGGAAGCGCCTTTTTACCTGGAATTTGAAGTGATGTAATGCAAAGCGCATCGCGCCCTGTAGCGATAGTAATGCCTTCTTTATTGGCACCGATTACCGTACCTGGCGTTACATCTTTATTTAACGGAACAACGTTAGCAGACCATACCTTTACATTCTGATCTTCGACCTGCATCCACGCTACAGGCCAAGGATTGAAGGCGCGGATATTACGCTCTATTTGTTCTGCATCGTCTGCCCAATTAATAAGGGCTTCTTCTTTTGATAGCTTTTTCGCGTAGGTCGCTTGAGAGTCGTCTTGTTTGGTGGGCGTGTAACGATCAAATTCATTAACGACCTCAACCAATGCTTGTGGTCCCAGCTCTGCAAGCTTTTCATATAAGGTGGCGCTGGTGTCTTCAGGTGTAATAGGTAATATTGCAATATGCAGCATATCACCCGTATCTAAGCCTTCGTCCATTTGCATTATGGTTACGCCAGTTTCAGCGTCGCCAGCCCAGATTGAACGCTGGATTGGAGCGGCGCCTCGCCACTTGGGCAAAATAGAGCCGTGCACATTAATGCAACCTAGCTTAGGTGCGTTTAACACTGCTGTAGGCAGTATCAGTCCATAAGCAACCACTACCATTAAATCGGCATTGAGCGAGGCTAATTCTTCCTGAGCGTCTTGAGCTTTAAGCGATTGAGGCTGGTATACAGGAATGGCGTTTTCTTCTGCTAATACTTTAACCGGGCTAGCCGTAAGTTTCTTACCTCGCCCTGCAGGTCTATCAGGCTGGGTGTAAACAGCAATGACTTCGTGCTCGCTCTCGAGTAACGCTGATAGATGTTTAGCTGCAAAATCCGGAGTACCGGCAAAAATCACTTTCAATGGAGTTGTCACGTTATTCCTTAGGCTTTTGCCGCAAGACGCGCTTCTTTCTCAAGCTTTTTACGAATACGTTGGCGCTTAAGCGGTGAAAGGTAATCAATAAACAGTTTACCTTTTAAATGGTCGAGCTCGTGCTGAATACAAATCGCTAACAAACCTTCTGCATCCAACTCAAAGCTTTCGCCGTTTTGATCTAGCGCTTTTACTGTAATTGCTTCGGCGCGCTCAACTTTCGCGTAATTACCCGGCACTGATAAACAGCCTTCTTCGCTAATCGTGGAGCCATCTTTACGAATGATTTCAGGGTTAATAAATACGCGTGGCTCGTTTTGATCTTCCGATACGTCCATTACAACAACTTGAACGTGTCGGTTAACTTGCGTTGCAGCAAGGCCAATACCGTTCTCGTCTTTCATGGTTTCGAACATGTCCGATACCAACTGTTTAATTTCGTCGTTAACCTCTTCAACCGGCTTAGCTACCGTGCGAAGACGTTCATCAGGAAAACTTAATACGTCTAAAATTGCCATTTCTCGCTTACTTCACCTTTTCGCTGTATAAATTCATATACGATCTAATTGCCAGCACACTTTACAGTGCTTATTAAGTTACTATTCTAACGTATATCGGGCTGTTTCGTGCAGTTTTTTACCGAAACCCTATTAGAATACCTAAGGCGTGTTGATCTTTCGTGATTAGTTTTTGAACAGCATGGTAAAGAGTTATAATTTGCTTCGCCAAAAGTAAAAGAACAACTCACTACCATGCCAAGACTAATGCTAACTGATAAGCGG
>JALUXV010000084.1 GCA_027013165.1 Alteromonadaceae bacterium | reverse complement strand
AATACTTCGCCCCCACATTTAGTAATCGCGAACAAGCCACTCCCACCCGTGGTAGAGAAGTTTGGTTGAGTTATAGTTATTTGTGGTAGTTATTGAGGGGCAAAGCACTACATATTGTATAAATAAGCGCCCAGAACACGGCTAGAAGAACATATTTTCAACTATTGCTTGCGATAATTGGGCGGATTCACTAACGTGTTCAGTACGACCCGTGTTTGTATATCGAACCAGACCCCAAAAGAAGGATTTAATAATGTCGATAGTGGTTAGTTTTGAACTTAGCGAGAGCGATTTGGAGCATTTCCGTAAGATGATGAAAACGGCGATGGAAAAAACCCAGTCGTTATCAGAAGAAGATATTCTTGCTAAGGCAACTGCATTGTGTGAAGAAATGGAACAAGCAAACATTCCAGAGTTTGTTCGTTCGCGTTTATCTTCACTTGAATTGCTTATTACAGCAGTAAAAGACGAAGAGTGGCAAATGCCAGAAGACGAGAAAACCGACATTCTTGCGTCTTTGGCATATTTTGCGGAGCCTCAAGATTTGGTACCAGACCATATCCCAGGCCTAGGTTATGTTGATGACGCTATTATGATCGAGCTGGTTATCCAAGATTTGTCGCTTGATCTAGAGTCTTACAAAGCATTCTGCTCTTTCCGTAAAACGGAAGAGAACCGCCGTGGTGATGAAGCCAGTGTTAATCGTGAAAGCTGGCTTGAGTCAGAGCGTACTGAACTTCGCTCTCGTTTGCGCCGCAACAAATCTACTAGCCGCCGTCGTAGAGTCTTCGGTCGCATCATGTAATTAGAAAGTCATGTAATGTAAAAAGAGTAGCACACATGTGCTGCTCTTTTTTTTGAGTATTACGGGTTTTCGCTAAAGCCAGTTAAGGTAAATTTTTGAACACGTCGGCCGGTGTTCACCTCTGATGTATAAACGTTCCCTTTGCTATCTACTTCTACGCTGTGTAACCAAGTAAACTGTCCCGGATAACGGCCAGGGCGTCCGAAGCTACCTAAAACTTCGTAGTTTTCGTGCCACAAAATCCATACGCGACCATTCATCATATCGGCTACATACATGTATTTATTGTCGGGTGAAAACGCGATATCTGAAGCTGTCCCTAAGCCGCCAGTTTCGCCCGCAACGATAATATCCTGAATAAATTTGGCGTTACCGTCTTCGCCCAGTGTGAACACTTGAATCCGATTGTTACGTCTGTCACACACATATATTCTGCCGTTAGTTGACTGAGTAATGCAGTGAACAATATCGCCGAAATTCTCTGCCTCAACACTAGTATTTTCTGCATTGGCAGTCGCTTGAGATACGTCAAAGGCACCAGCGCGAGTTCCGCCTCCGGGAATTGCCGCGTATGCGCCCCAAAACTGATTGAAAGAGTTGTCTTCAGTGTGAAAGGCCATTATCCGCTTGTTGATGTATCCGTCTGCGATGAATAAAGCATCGGTATTCACGTTATGAAATATGTCAGCAGGATTACCCAACGCCGATTCACTCAAGTTACCCGCCGTGTCTCCGCGCAGGCCAAACTGGCGGATAAATTCGCCTGATTGGGTGAAGTTAAGCACAACGTGGTCGCCTTCACCGTTACCACCAAGCCACACGGTGTTGTCGTTGTCGACAAATAATCCGTGTACAGTGGCAGGCCATTGATTTTCTCCGTCGATAGTCGGGGAAATTTCTGGACCACCCCATGCGTTAACTATATTGCCTTCAGGAGAAAACTGCACCACATGTGGCGCGGATTCACAACACTTGCCCATTTTGTTGGTTAGACCAAGGTCAAGCCTGTTCAACGAATTTGGTCGATGAAGAATCCACACATTATCATTTTTATCAACGGCTAAGCCGGGCACCTGACCTATCAACCATGTATCAGGTAAGGTAGGCCAACTCGCATCAACGCTGAATTGTGGGATCGGATGACTAGTCCCTTCTTCTGGATACTCTTCGATATCGACAAGTGTGCCTGTTTCAGCATTAACTGAACTCAGCGTAAACAGGTGAAGTATTCCAGCGAAAGCCAGAAGCTTTCTTGTGCTGCTAAAAACCATGGTAAACCTTCCTTAATGTGTACTTTGTTCAGTACGTTGAACTAAGGATTATAGTTCCACAGTTATTCTTGGCTCGCAGCGCGTTACGTCGAATTTATAGCCGTATTCACCGTTTTCGTCACGGCTAATCAGCAACACCATGTTCTCGTCGATAATCACTGAGCGTTGCTCAGCGCCTTTCATGCATGCACTGTTGGGATAGGCTTCAAAGTGAAAGAGAAAGTGGGCAATAAGCTCCCGAATTATCATTCCTTTTTCTTCGTTAGTAGACTGATATTCGTCGATTTTGTCGGTAATGGCTTGTGCTTCTTGCAGAGCGGCTTGTTGTTGTGGGGTTTCTAGTTCATCGACGCTAGTGGTAATGTCACCACGGTTGTCAATAATGGCAATATCCTCTTCTAGAAAGTTAAGTTCTACGGGTATCTTGCCAAACGTTACCGCAAAGTACGGTGATGTCACATGAAGCATTGCGATAAACACCACAGGTATAAGCACGATACGCATGATCATGGTGATAAATGGATGACGCGTATCTTCCCAATGAATAGCAAGTTTAAAACCCAGTAATCTAAAGGGAAGTCTAACCAGTAGCCAAAGGTTTGCCATAACAAGGAAAAACAGGAAAAACAGCATGGTTGCTACTGTTATCCAAAAAGGAAGCAGCACAACTGTGGTGAAGCCTAGGGTAAAGACAAAAGGGGTGGGTTCCACGCCAGTGATTAAGTTTATCTGCATAGCGGCAAAAGCCAGTGCAACATTGGCCGTAGTAGCATACAGGACAAGTATTGCGGCTTTACCTAAAGAGTAAGACCATAGGTGGTGAAACAAGCCGAGTAATTCTCTTATTAACCCCACAAGTGCGATAAAGCCTGGAACAATCAAATTGACTTCGTCTGCCCACATTACCTGTGCAAAAAGTAATGCAGTTGCAGCAAAGTAGCAGAGTTGAGAAAAGTTATAGGCGTGCCACCACGATGACGAGGGCGCTTGTTTCTCCATTGCCCCCGCCAGAGACTGAAGTCGCTTCGACAATAAACTTTTAATACTACCCAAAGCTTGGGGTAAACGTTGTAATGATGATTGTTCCATAACACTAGACACGGGATATTGTTGTTATAAACCCATCTTAATTGCTTAGCTCCCTGTTATTCAAATATTGTTCGAATAACAGTGGGCTATGGATAAACATCATTAGTCTCCATAACTACTCAATACGTATTTTGTGGTGCAATATACTCGGTTCTGATAGGGTTTTGCGGCGATATATAAGGAAAATTCAATGTCTAAGTCAAGAGTCACCCTAACCGTCAAAAACAATATTGGGTACGTAGCCCTCAACCGCCCTGATAAACACAATGCGTTGGATTTTGAGATGTTTCTCGCCATCGACAAGGTCATTAAAAAAGTGAGAAAGGATAAGTCGATTCGGGTTGTTATTCTATGTGGTACGGGCGAAAGCTTTTGTTCTGGCCTAGATGTAAAGTCCATTCTTACTAAACCGTCTAGCGCTCTTCGTTTACTGTTTAAGTGGTTACCTGGCAATGCCAATTTAGCCCAGCGCGTGACCATTGGTTGGCGAAGATTGAATGTGCCGGTCATTGCCGTGTTACATGGGAAATGTTGGGGCGGAGGGATGCAAATCGCCTTGGGTGCAGATTTTAGAATAGCGTCGAGTGATTGTTCTTTA
>JALUXV010000083.1 GCA_027013165.1 Alteromonadaceae bacterium | reverse complement strand
CCCACATACTGCCCAGTGATGTCAGTCTGTACGAAGACTGAAGAGCCCCAATCGATCAATCCAACCGATTCATTTTCGGCATCCCAAACCAAATTCGAGGGTTTTATGTCTCCGTGCACAATGGGTTTAATTTCTCCATTTTCACTGTATTGACGAAAACTGGATAAAAGTTCACCGACCTGAACTGCGATTTTGACGATAATACGGGGCGAAAGTGGGCCTGTTTTCAAGCTGACTTTTTCTAGGTCTTCGCCAGGTGCGCGACCCATAACTAAGATGGATTGTTTTCGTATTTGTTGATATTCAATAAACCGCGGCACAAACTCGTGATTAACGTGAGAAAGCATAAAAGCTTCCTCTTCTAGTCTATCTTGCACATGCTGCGGCAACGTAATTCGTGAAAACTTAAATACCCGTGATTCGCCGCTTGGCGCGTTCCCTGCAAACGCAAACCCAAAGGCTCCTTTCCCTAAAAGCTCGATGTCACTGTACCCCAACCCTTCTAACTGTGAGATACAAAGGTTTACCCAGTCTTTTAACTTTTTCGCATCCGCATGTGATAGCAGATATATCGACTGCTCATCGGGTATATAGAAATGTTTTAGGCCTTTGAGTTGCGACATGTTTTTTACTTCACGCTTTTAGTGACTTATTTGAAACGGATTAATCAGCAACAATACGCTTACCATTGTTAGACTTTACAGTCATTGGTTAATTATCTTCGTTTATCCAGCTAACTTGCGATGTAGCGTGATAACCTGCTTCATTTTCACCTAGCATACCAACAACGCTTTCTAACGCACTTTTTAAATTAGTATCTAGCTGCCAAGGCGGGTTTAAAACGAATACGCCAGAACCATACATTCCAGAATCTGGGGTATTTTCTGCCACCTGTATTTCTGCTTTAAAACAAGGTTTACCCATTGCTGAAAGCTTTTCACACATAGCTTCACTCGCACCACTTTTGGCGCCAGCCCTCTCTGACAATAGTGGATACCACACTACGATTTGTGCCTGCTGCCAGCGTTTAAATACCTGTTCCACACCCTTAACAAGGTCGCTATATTCATTCACGCGCTCATAAGGAGGGTCGATTAAAATAGCACCGCGATTGGGTTTAGGTGGCGTGAGTGCGCGAAGCCCTTCATATCCGTCTCGTTTATGTACGTGGCTATTAAGGGTACGTAAACGGGATACGTTTTTGTCTAGTTTATCGAATTCCGCAGGGTGAAGTTCCATAAGGTGTAAGTTATCACCGTCCCTTTTTGCCTTTGCGCTTATTGCCGGTGAGCCCGGATATTGCCGCTGCGCTAAAAAAGGTTCACACAACGATAAATAGTCGGCCAACAAGCCTGGCAAGTCCTGAGCGCCTTTGTCATCTGAAAGTAAACGGGAAATACCTGTCTCGTACTCTTTATTTTTTGACGACATGGCATCGGTTAGATCGTACGCGCCCGCGCCTGCGTGGGTGTCGAAAAGCGTAAAAGGTTTATCTTTTTTCTTTAATGCGTTTATTACGCCAATCCAACAAAGATGTTTAATGACATCAGCATGGTTTCCCGCATGAAAGGCGTGTTGATAACTAAGCACAAAACCTCAGTAAAATTTTTGTTTGTTTATAGTGCTCTATAATAACGCCATCGCGCTTTAAGGTATACAAAACATCGAGTAGGGTGAGGCGTCACCGCCTCATCCCTCTCACAGAACCGTACATACGGGCCTCGTATACGGCTCATGTACATAGTTATTTAGCGTAATTGCTAAACACATATCCCGTTACAACATTCTCCAAGTTCATTAGCCCAAGTTCATCGAACCAACTGTTTGGCATTGCGTAGCTTGCTAAGGGACTGCGTGCACTGCACCAACTCGTCATGTTGATATGAGCAAACTGACCTTTATAACCATGCTGTCTTAGCCAGCGATGGAGGCGGCTCGCCTTCTTCCATAACTTAAGTTGGATGCTGCGCAAGCGGCGTCTTAGCCAGCTTGCTATTTGCTTAAATGCCCTGCTCGCATTGGCTATCTTGAAGTAATAACTGAACCCTCTTAGCAGTGGGTTTAGTGCATTGATAACTGATTGCAGCGGCATTCCGCCATTGCGTTTCGTCATCTGCTTGAGCTTCGCCTTAAACGCGGTGAGTTTCTTGGGCTGGATGCGGGTATATTTCGTCCCAATTTCAACACCAAGGAACTTCACACCATCATCACTATGAGTGATGTGTGTTTTATCCGTGTTTACGCTTAGCTTTAGCTTTTCTTCTAAGATGTGTGTGGCTTGCACTTTGGCATTCTCTGCCGCTGCACGACTGCTACACAGGATAAGGATGTCATCAGCATAGCGCACTATGCGGTGCCCACGTTGTTTCATTTCCTCATCGAACGCATCCAGATAGATGTTCGCTATGAGCGGGCTTATTACCCCGCCTTGCGGACTGCCTGTTTCTGTTTGCTGCCAATGTCCATCTACCATCACCCCACTTTGTAAGAACTGAGCAATGAGACTCAGCACGCTACCATCACGAACCCGTCTTTTAATGCTCTTAATGATAAGCGTATGGTCCAGCTTATCGAAGCACTTCGACAGGTCCATGTCCACTACATGCTGACGCCTATATCGACGGATAAACATGGTGGCTTTGTTGATGGCATCGTGACAGCTCCGCTTCGGTCTATAACCAAAGCTGGATGGATGGAACTGCTCTTCGAAGATGGGTGTAAGGAGGTCATTCAAGCATTGTTGAACCACTCTATCCCTAACTGTTGGGATACCCAATAGACGCTCACCGCCCCCGTCTTTCGGGATAATGACCCGCCTTACCGGTTGCGGTTGATAGCGTTTGGTTTTGAGTTCAAGAAGAAGCTGCGATAGTTCATTATCCAGATTTGAGGCAAACGCGCTCAGGCTCTGCCCATCTATTCCGGCCGCGCCTTTCGCTTTGAATACCTTTTTAAATCCCTTGAACAGTCTGGCTTTATTAAGCAAGTGACCGTACAAACTATAATAAACCCGCACGCTTCTCCTCGAAGATGGTGTGCTGTGTGGGGGCCGATGACTTCTTTTCGTGTTGGTCTATTTCACATGGTGGTAGAGCGTGCTAGCCCAATGGCAATCTACTCAACGTTCCCACATTACTCCCATGTACCGTTTCGTAGCCAGTCCGTCGCTTCCGCGAAAAACCAAGTACGAAGACGTCGATAGCTAATCGATTCGTGTACCACTAAAAAAAAACACCTGCTCATCACAGACTTACTATGTACTTCCGCCCTTCGCCATCCTTATCCGCTTTTGGCTGATAACGATGCCACCAAACACTGCTGATGGTCAGCTCGGTTTTACCCTCCACACCATTACTGGCTTTCACAGGCCGAACTTTACTCACTACTACGGCTTCATCTGCCACCTCACACCGATTAACATCTTGAGTCTCCCCTTGAACGTTAACCACTTACTCTAAGTAAGTTTAGGTGCCAGGCTTCCCCAGTTACTGCACTGACGCCCTGTTAGAAATCCCACCCTCAAGCACAAAACAGGACTGACCGAGTATCGGGCTTCACGCTATTTTGCACGCTTACCCCCCTGTCTTGCCGAATCAGGTTCACTTGCGTTGTGTACCTCTAACTTCCTATGGCTTCCTTCGGACCCTGCCGTTGGCCAACAACGCCCTTGCCATTCGGATTATCTTCCCCTCAGTCAGGGTGATTCAGGTTTCTTTCAACCTGACGGGTTTGCCAGCTTCGCTGGGCAAACAAAAAAGCCCAGTGAACACTGGGCTTTTA
>JALUXV010000082.1 GCA_027013165.1 Alteromonadaceae bacterium | reverse complement strand
ACCCTTTTCTTGGGTCTTCATACTCATACACGCATGAACCATCAAAGCGCGCTAAGCCGTGACCATCCTCGGGAAAATGTGCAGGTACCCAATCAATAATCACACCAATTCCAGCTTGGTGGCATTGATCAACAAAGTACTTAAATTCGTCTGGATCGCCAAATCGACTGGTGGGTGAAAACATCCCAACAGGCTGATAGCCCCATGAACCGTCAAAAGGAAACTCAGATACGGGCATTAGCTCAACATGGGTATAGCCCATATCTTTTACGTAAGGGATTAGGCTTGACGCTAGCGACTTGTATGACAAATAACGAGCATCACTGCCTTCGTCAGGTCGTTTCCATGAGCCTAGATGCACTTCGTAAATGCTCATGGGATTTTCGTATTTATCTTGCTTGCGAGACTCCATCCATTCACTGTCGTTCCATGTGTAATTATTGTGACAGTAAATCAAAGAAGCGTGCGAAGGATATTGCTCTGCACTAAAGCCAATGGGATCAGACTTGTGTGGTAGCGCATTTCCTGCACCGTCTTTCACTTGGTACTTATAGCGCTGCCCCTCGCCGACTTCAGGTACAAATAACACCCAAAAACCCATAGAGGTTTTTTCCATAGGATGTAAACGCCCATCCCAGCCATTAAAATCCCCAATCACTGAGACTGCAGAAGCGTTAGGAGCATATACACAAAAACGCGTGCCACTCACAGTGTGATCAGCCCTTTCAACACGAGTCAGTTGAGCACCGGCTTGGTGGTATAGGTTCATAGGTTCATGATCAATAAAATGAACCGCGTGATATGCTTCATCCTTAAATTGATAAGGATCGATATAACTGAACGTACTATCTTCTGTAGTGACTTCCAATGAATAAAACGAACTTTCTGGAAAATCAGTAAACTCAGCTGAGAACAGCCCAGAACTTTTGTCCAATGTTAGTGATGTTGAGGGAGTAGACGAATTAGGCCAATTTATATGTATTTTAGTGGCGTCGGGGTGCCAAGCGCGTACTGTGGTAATTCGATTATTTTTTTCAGGCCCAAGAAGGGAAAACGGCGCTGCACAGCTTGCCTGTGCCAATGTTTGCTTCATCTGCTACTCCTTTGTGATCCCCCGCAACGTTGCAGGCGGTTGCGCATAACGCGATAAATGTTCGCATTGCACAAAAAGCTGACGCACACATGTTACGCCAGTGATAATGCTTAAGTTATCTCACTTAGCACAGCTTTTAAACGCTTTCATTACAATGATTGGCTAAAATTCCTTGATAAAGAAGTTATCGGGAATGATACAGGACAAACCTTCAGGCTTGTCCTGCTACAACCATTCTTTTAGAGAAGACTATTTACTGGCGTTGTCACGTGCTTGGGTAAGTTGCCCTGCCAGTGACTGAATATCGCTATTACCAAAAATTGACTCGATATTTTGAGTGAGCTTTCTACGCCAGTTTGGATACTCGTTGAAGGTGCCAGGAATGTTGACTGGTTTATCCATTTGTAGCCAGTCTTCTAACTGTAAACTCAACAATGCACTTGAGCCACCGGCCATATGTACTTGCATGCCATAATTAAGCGACTGTGTCATACCAGTAACATTAACGTCTCGGCCTACCTCGCCTCCCACCGAATGATGACCGTGGAGCGTGTCGAGAATAGCTTGTTTATTCTTATGACGATCGGTATACAAAGTTTGTAAAATTTCTTCCGTTGGATACAAACCCAATGTTTTTCCAAGCTCCAAGTCAAAACAATGCCAATACCCAATCAGGGTTGGCATATCATGGGTTGTGAGCGTAGACATAGATTGCACCGGATAGTGCGATGGTGAGAAGAAGCCGCCGTCTTCCGCTTGTTCAAAAAAGAATACCCGATACGAGTACACCCCGTTATCTGCCAGCTTAACGCGAATTTCATCTGGAACTGTGCCTAAGTCTTCCCCGATGACTAAACTTTTATTGCGATGGCTTTCAAGGGCCAAAATACCGAGTAAGTCGTCTACTGGGTAGTAAATATATCCGCCGTCTTTCGCATTATCACCTTTTACTACCCACCACAGACGCAGTAATGCCATCACGTGGTCAATACGCAGTGAACCCGAAGACGCCATATTCGCTGCAAACAGGTCGATAATTGGCTGATAACCTTGTTGATACAACTTATGAGGGTCCATGGGTGGTAGCCCCCAGTTTTGACCTAATGGGCCAAGAATATCGGGCGGAGCGCCCACGCTCGCATCTGTACAGTATAGATCTTTATTACCCCAAATTTCCGCACTGCCCTCGCTCACGCCCACCGCTAGATCTCGGTAAAGCCCAATAGTCATACCTGCATCTTCTGCGGCTTGATTAGCCGCTTCCAACTGCTCCGCAGCAATCCACTGCATAAATAGGTAAAACTTGACTGCATCGCTATTGGCTTTCTTGAATTTTGCCACAGCAGGGTTGTGGTAGTCTTTGTATTCGTCAGGGAATACTGGCCATCCCCAGCACTCTTTGCCCTCTTTCTGTAAGTGAGACTGCAAGGCATCGTAAACGGCCAACATGTCTAGGCTTGTACCACCTTGCGCAACAAAGGCTTTGAACGCTTTGTTCTTTTTAGTGTTCTTTTTGAGGTATTGGTTGTTGTAAACATCAAATACTGCTTTGAGCACTTCGAGCTTGAGGCGTGTAACGCCTTCATAATCAACATGCTCTACTTGACGCACATGGGCTAACTGTTGTTGAAAATCTTCTCTATTGACAATGGCCTGTACGTCTTCGTGGTCGAAACCTTCGATAACAGCAGGGTCAATATACAAATAGTTTAGCCAGCGACGGGATGACGGCCCATAGGGTGAACAGGCGTCAGGATTAGCTGGATACAGGGCGTGAATTGGATTAAGACCAATAAAATCTGCACCAACATTCGCAGCGTAACCTACTAGTTTTTGAAGATCACTAAAGTCACCAATTCCCCAGTTTGACTCACTGCGGATACAGTAAAGCTGAACGCTTAACCCCCAAACCTTTTTGCCATTTGCTACCGGCTCTGGGGTGTAGCATGCCTTTGGGGCTACAATCAGACGAACCGACGCTAAAGTATCGCTGTCGGCACACAGTTCCATAGTGTGATACCCCAGCGGTAATTCAGCATCTACTGATACCAAATACTCGTGAAATTCCACATCATCTATGTGCGCAGACGCAGATAATTCGCCATCAACAGGAGTGATCTTGCATTCTACTTCTCCTCCTGTTTCCTGCTTTATCACTAAAACGTGGGTGTCATTAACCAACTCAATAGGTAAACGCACAGGAACAACAAGTGATTCTCCTGAACGAACCACCTGAACAGGGTTCAACGGTGACAACCAAACCGATTGAATATCTTGAGAGATCTGCTGTTGAATTTCTGTTTCATTGGTTGTGTTGTACCCCAACACATTGAGCAATTTTTCCTGACTCTCTTGTGCGATTGTTGCTGGTTTGCCCCAAGCATCAACAAAGTGAGTCTCAATTCCGCGCATCTCAACCAATTGTTGCAGAAGTTGTTGTGTCATCGTGAGTGATTCCTGTTAATCAATAAAAGTCACGCTGTAGTTTCTTGCTAGAAAAGCATCTACATACAAAATTTTAACATTATCTAGAAAGATGCCTCATGTTGAAATTGAATACGTTTGCATTCACCCCAATATGTAATTTTGCAACAGTTTTGCTTTTTGTTTTGCCAATTATCGCATTTTGATCCATACTTTACGTAATTAATTTTCATAAATACAACAAATCGAGGTACGCCATGACAATTCGTATCGG
>JALUXV010000081.1 GCA_027013165.1 Alteromonadaceae bacterium | reverse complement strand
GTTGAGGGTTTGGAACGCATTATTGTTCAAGCGCAAAAGACGTCTCAGAACTTACAAGAGGTTCCCGTAGCGGTTTCTGTTTTTTCAGGGAAAGCGCTGGAAGAAACCGTTTCTTTGGATATTTTTGATATTCAGAACTACGTTCCTGCATTTGCCGCATTTCAAAGCCAGAGTGTTACCAACTCAAGTTTTTCTGTGCGCGGGGTCGGTACGTCATCACAAAACTTTGGCTTTGAATCGTCTGTGGGTTTATACGTTGACGGTGTTTACCGCTCTAGACAAAATGCCCTTATCAACGACCTCATCGATATTAGCACCATAGAAATTCTCAGAGGGCCACAAGGCACCTTGTTCGGTAAAAACACACCAGCGGGCGCAGTCACCATTAATACGGTTGCACCGGGTTTCGACAGTAGCGGCTTTGCAGAGCTGGTAGTAGGTAACGACAACCTGGTTCGATTAGCCGGTGCAAAAGACCTTACTCTGATTGACGATACCCTTGCGATGCGTATCAGTGGTTTTAAAACCAGAGGCGATGGCTTTGTTAAAGAAACAGAGTCCAACAATACGTTAAATAACAAAGACCGTTGGGGGGCTAAACTTCAACTGCTGTATACGCCATCGGAACAAACTACAGTGAGAATTATTGCCGACTATGGCGAGCTTGATGAGAGATGTTGCGCGGCATTGACATGGCAGGGAAACCTAACGGCCAATGACATCCCGGGGAAATTTGGTACCGACGCGATTTTGGTTCAGCCTCCTTTCAATGCAACCTTGTACACTAAAGGCGGCTATTACGATTTTACCACCTCGCTGTCACAACCGCCTTTGTCACATATGGAGGATCAAGGGCTTTCAGTGCAAATTGATCATGAATTTTCTGACGCACTGTCTTTGGTGAGTATTTCGGCATATCGCAGTTTTGACAGTCTAGATATTATCGATACCGATTTTTCTAACGCTGACCTGCTAACGGCGACGAATGACGCTAGCCAACAGTCATTCTCACAAGAACTGAGACTTCACTACACCACGGATAAAGCACGCACAATTGCCGGGTTGTATTACTTCTCGCAAAATCTAGACTTAGATTTTAATACCACCACACAGTCACAGTTTGACGCGTTTTTCGCAGTGTTAGGCGCAGAGCTACTGCCACTTGCACAAGGCATCGACCAACTCAGCGCGCTCTCGGGTGGTCTAATCTCCCCTAGCGCAGCACCTGCACCGGGAAATACGGCATTTGCGCACTCTGCGAATCAAGAGCAAGACAGCTATGCCCTATTTTTGCAGACTGACTGGCTGCTTAGCGACAAACTCACATTAACGACTGGCCTTCGCCAAACGTGGGAAGACAAAAGCATTAAAGGGCAATTCACGGAACAAGGTCCGGGTATCAATAATTTACCTCAAGATCCCAGACTGTGGCCCAATCCCACAGTCGCAGTAGGCGCACTGCAAGATATTGGCCTTGCACTTGCCACGGGTAATTTACCTAGTGCAGATGCATTAGCGGGCATTGCTCCTTTTCAACAAGCCGGCTGGGGTTATTTCTTTTTGGGTTCAGCAGCCGTGCTACCTCGTCCTCCGCTCAATGAAGAACTCAATGATAATCAGCTCACAGGTACATTAAAGCTGGCCTATGCGATAGATAAAGACAGCCTTGTGTATGGCGGATTTTCAACCGGCTACAAAGCGGGAGGTACGAATACAGATCGTATTTTAACGTCTCTCGACCCGATATTTGAGGCTGAAAAAGCCCAGTCTTGGGAGATAGGTTACAAACTTGAAGTGCCTCACATGAACCTTCGAGTAAACACTGCGGCTCACTACAGCCAAATCAAGGATTTTCAAGCCACGACCTTTACAGGAACGGGCTTTAACTTGCAAAATGCCGGCGATATTTCTGTAAAAGGTCTAGAACTAGAAGCCCTTTGGCAGGCCACTGATAACACGCAGATTACCCTCGCCGCCGCACATACCAACGCCACCTTTGACACTTTCGAACGGGGCACCTGTTGGGTAGCCTACACCTGGCATACAGGCATTGACGATACCGGAAGGTCCTCGCCCACGACTCCTTATTGCGATCGAAGTGGCGATCGTCTCGGATTTGAACCAGAAAACACCCTTGCCGTTAGTGTGAATCAAGACTTCGTGTTTGCAAATCACGCCATGAGACTCAGTGTCGACTATCAATACACGGGTGATTTGATGCTTGACGATTCAAACGACCCTTACAAGCAATCTAAAAGCTACAGCTTAGTGAATGCAAGGCTGTTAGTGCCTATTGAACAATGGGATGCGGAGATTACCTTGTGGTCTAGAAATCTTCTAAACGAAGAGTACGTTGCTCGCAATGGTTTTGACGTACCCGTACAGGCGGGGAAAATTATGGCATACCCCGGAGCAGCGCGCAGTTACGGATTGAGTATGCGCAAGCAGTTTTAATCTATTGGCTGAGTGAAGCTATTTGCTCAGCCGCCACTCTCGCCCAACTACTGTAGGTTGCTCGACCTGGGTGAAATCCATCAGAAGCCATCAATGTCGAGTTGTCGCTGCCATTAGTTGGCGACACATCGAATTTCAACACAGACACACCGTCACTGTGCTCTGTAATATCAGTTAATACATCAGACAATATGGTAGCCCTCAATCCGAGAACCCAACGCAAGGGCTGAGGTAGCGCAGGGAACTTACCCATGGGCGGCAATTCACTGAATATGACATGCTTTGCATTGTGCCGCTGTTGCAGGCATTCGATAAGTTGGTGAATATTCGCTTTCCAAAGAGCTAATGACGCACGAGAGGTCACATCATTCACGCCGATTGAGATAAGCACTAAGGGGTTGCTATCTCGCGCTTTAGGCCAAGCCCGAATCACTTCGAGCAAGTCTGAGCTAGTTCGCCCAGTGCTGGCATCAAGCTGCCATGAGAGGCTAAACCTTTGCTCCAACTGACCAACGAGTTGACCACTGAGAGCTTCCTTTTGATGTTCAACGCCCACGCCAGCGGCAGCAGAATCACCTAATATCCACACTGCTAAATTCGGGTAACTGTTGGACATGCAACCCTGCCTACGCCCTTCGGGTTCGGGTAATTTAGGTGTTGTTGCTCTCACACGTTTGCCTTGTGCAATTAACACTGGAGCCAAGAGCACAAGCACCAGATTAAATAACACCAATTTGAACGAGATCAATACGACTCCCTTCGCTGTTGAGTAAACTGCAACGTATTACTCAGATGACGATAAACATCCAGCACCATGACAATGAATACAATCACATCGATTTGTACCCGTAATCTTGCCAAATATGCCCAATCAGCACCGCGGTATACCTCGTACCCTACAGCACTAAAGTTCAGTCATATTCAGGAGCAAGATGTTACCTTGGCCTCTGAGAACTATGGTAGCGATAGCCTGAGTTTATATATTCATATCCCGTTTTGCCACACCCTGTGCTACTACTGCGGGTGCAACAAAATAGTGACACGACACCAAGACAAAGCGGATAGCTACCTTGATTATCTGCAAAAAGAAATCGAGATAAAACGCCACTTGCATCAAGAAAAGCAAATAGCCTCGCTGCATCTAGGCGGGGGGTCACCCAGCTTTCTCACTTCAGACCAACACAAACGATTGATGGCATTGCTTGATGCCAATTTTGTTTTTGAAAACGAATGCGAAAAATCCATTGAGCTCGACCCTAGGCATGTTGATAGCGATTACCTAAAAGCACTCTCCGACTTTGGTTACAACCGGGTGAGCTTTGGGCTTCAAGACGTCG
>JALUXV010000080.1 GCA_027013165.1 Alteromonadaceae bacterium | reverse complement strand
TGGGAAAAAGGTATGGTTGAATTACTCGCAAAAAGCGAAAACATCGCACTCACCGATGCGCATTGGGAAGTCATTATGTTTGTGAGAGAATTCTACCTAACTTACGAAACCAGCCCAGCTATTCGTGCGTTGGTAAAAGCCATGGCCACGAGTTTTGGCCCAGAGAAAGGTAACAGCAGGTACCTTCAGCGTTTATTCCCCAAGGGCCCAGCAAAACAAGCTACCAAACTCGCGGGTTTACCTAAACCGGCCAGATGTTTATAAAAAAGGCCAGCTACTGGAGCTGGCCTAAAAACTGTCAACCTATCTTAGGACGGGTCAAATACTAGGGTGTAATTACCGTTTTACCGCCCATATACGGTTGTAACGCTTCTGGCACTAGCACACTTCCGTCTTCCTGCTGGTAATTCTCTAGAATAGCCACCAATGTACGGCCAACAGCTAAGCCTGAACCGTTGAGCGTATGCAGTAGTTCCGGCTTGTTGGTTTCTGGGTTTCTATAGCGTGCTTGCATTCTACGCGCTTGGAAATCTAACATGTTTGAGCATGAAGAAATTTCGCGATAGGTATTTTGTGCAGGCAACCACACTTCTAAATCGTAAGTTTTACATGCGCCAAAGCCCATATCACCAGTACAAAGTAATACTTTTCTGTACGGCAGATTAAGCTTTTGAAGAATAACCTCTGCATGACCAGTAAGTGCCTCTAATGCGTCAAAGCTATCTTCTGGTTTAACTAATTGAACAAGCTCTACCTTGTCGAACTGGTGTTGACGAATAAGGCCACGGGTATCACGACCGTAAGAACCCGCCTCTGAACGGAAACATGGCGTGTGCGCGGTCATTTTTTGCGGCAATGATTTCGCATCTAGTATTTCGCCACGTGCAATATTAGTCAGTGGTACTTCCGCTGTTGGAATAAGTGACAGCCCCTGCCCTTCTTCCGTAGCGGGTTTGGTATGAAACAAGTCTTCGCCGAACTTAGGTAACTGGCCTGTACCATACAGGCTATCTGCGTTTACCAAATAAGGTACGTACATTTCTTCGTAGCCGTGTTCGTTGGTGTGAACATCTAGCATGAATTGAGCAATAGCACGATTTAGCTTGGCAATATCTCCACGCATTACCACAAAGCGTGAACCCGTTAGCTTAGCGGCGGTTTCGAAGTCCAAACCTTTGTTAAGCCCTTCGGCGATATCAACATGGTCTTTTACTTCAAAGTCAAAACTTTTAGGCTCGCCCCACTTAGATATTTCTAGGTTATCGTCTTCGTCTTTACCTGCTGGCACAGACTCGTGTGGCAAGTTAGGAATGCCTTGAGTAAAGGTAGTGATTTCTTCTAGCAAGGCTGAAAGCTCGTGTTTAGCAGCATCGAGTTCGTCACCTAATTTGCCCACTTCAGCAAGCAAAGGTGCAATGTCTTCACCTTGCGCTTTTGCTTTACCTATGGATTTACTTCGTACGTTGCGCTCGTTTTGTAGGTCTTGTGTTTTGATTTGTAATGCTTTGCGCTTTTCTTCTAATGCTGAAAATGTATCAACATCTAACGTGTAGCCACGAGTGGCTAATAGCGCCGCAGTTTGTTCTATTTCACTTCGCAAACACTTTGGATCTAACATGTGTTTTTAATTATCCTTTCATTAATTGCATCGCCAGCCACCCCGCCAATAGGCAAGCGCCGACGTTCAGAATTATATTGGCAATGGCTTTCATCCATAGCCCGCTATTCATCAAGGTTAGCGTTTCTACAGAAAAGGTTGAGAAGGTGGTAAACGCACCGAGTAACCCAACACCAATAAGCGCCCTGTACGGTGAATCTGGAATTAATCCTCGCTCAACTAATCCGTATACTATCACTAACGCAAACGAGCCAATGACATTGACGGTAAGTGTACCAAAGGGGAAACTTTTTCCAAAGATGGAAACCATAGTAGAGGTACAAAAATAACGAAGGCACGCACCAATTGCACCGCCTAGCCCAATAAAGCTATAAAGAATGATTCCGTTCTGCACTATCTGCCCTTTTTGTCTGACATCTCGTTGAGTTTATCTAGGTATTCACGTTTTGCCCCTAGCGCTTTTTCTAAGCCTCTTGGTTCAGGCTCATAAAACCGTGTACCAATTAGCTCGTCTGGAAAATAAGTTTCTCCAGCGGCAAAAGCGTTGGGTTCATCGTGAGCATACCGATAGCCCTTACCATAATCCATAGATTTCATCATAGAGGTAGGTGCATTTCTTAAATGCATAGGTACCGAGGCGTCACCTGTTTGCTTCGCCAATGCCCGAGCTTGGTTAAATGCGCGGTACACTGCATTGCTTTTTGCCGCAAGCGCGCAATAAACCGCTGCCTGCGCAATAGCTCTTTCACCTTCAGCTGGTCCAACTCTATGATAGGTGTCCCAAGCATTCACGCTCAATTGCAATGCTCTAGGATCTGCATTACCGATATCTTCTGAAGCTATGGCGAGCAAACGTCTACCCACATACAATGCATCACCGCCTCCCTCAAGAATACGCGCGTACCAATAGAGCGCAGCATCGGGGTCAGATCCTCTTACTGATTTATGAAAGGCAGAGATAAGATCGTAAAAAACATCACCTTTATTGTCGTACTGCGCAATTTTTTCACCAGCAGCCTGTTCAACATCTGACACTTCAATCGTATTTTCAGAGGCAAAGTCAGCGGCAAGTTCAAGGTACATCAGCAAACGTCTTCCATCACCACCACTTACGCCAATAAGTGCCGCTTTTGCACTGGGTGATAACGACAAGTTCAAATTCCCCAAACCTACTTCAACATCCGTCAATGCTTTTTTAAGCAGAGTGTCACAGGCGTCTTCGCTCAGCAGATTTAAAACATACACTCGTACCCGCGACAACAGGGCATTGTTTAATGAAAACGAGGGATTTTCAGTTGTCGCACCAATAAAAGTAACTGTACCTGCCTCTACAAAGGGAAGAAAAGCATCTTGTTGAGACTTATTAAAGCGATGAACCTCGTCAACAAACAACAAGGTACGGCGTTGAATTGCTGCATTCGCCTCGGCTTCATCCATGGCTGCGCGAATGTCTTTAACCCCTGAGGTTACCGCAGAAAGCTTAATCACGTGAGCATTCGCATAACGAGCAATAAGCTCTGCGAGTGTAGTTTTACCCGTACCTGGAGGGCCCCACAAAATCATTGAATGACACTGGCCAGCGTCTAGCATTTTTCTAAGCGGCTTGCCCTGCCCCAAAATATGCTCTTGCCCCACATAGTCATCCACGCGCTGGGGGCGCATACGAGACGCCAAAGGTGCAAACCCATGAGTTTCAAACATACTAGCGTTGGTCGTCTACAATGAAATGTTCAGGAATCTCAACGTTGAACAAATCAGGTGACACCCCATCCATTTGTTCGTTGTTGAAACTAATTGTACTTTGTTGTTGCTGCGCGTCTAGCATCACGATTGACGCTAATTCACCCTGTTGACTAAAAGCAATAATCAAACCTTTAATCTGACCATTTTGATTCAATGGCACTATGCTATATGACTCAGCACTACCCTCGATGGCAGACACATCAAACTTGTTCCACACGGTATCGTCGTTTGACGTAAGTAGTACAATTGGATTGTCAGCAATGGTTGATGCTTGATCTAACAAGGTCACTTGTTCTACGAAACTATCGATACTATAAACTGTTTCACCATCAGCGATAACTAGCGCTTCATCGGGAAAAGTGGTCTCCCAGCGAAACTTATTCGGCTGCGACATGGCGATAACACCTTGCGCCTCGTGGACAATATTTCCTTCATAGTCTGAAACC
>JALUXV010000079.1 GCA_027013165.1 Alteromonadaceae bacterium | reverse complement strand
ACAAACATAACAGTCCCCTTTAGTTGTAGCTAAAGTGAAATCTGGTTCACTAGAAGCCTCAAACTTATCATTATTAGATAACATAGCTGAATCGCTTTGTTGTGTTGTATCCATATTTGGTAACCCCTAAAGTAAATGTCGTTCAATGTTGTAAGTATTTCAACACACGCAGTATTTACACCTAAGTTATTACGCTACTTTTTGATAAGTCTATTAGAAGTTGGATACTGGAGATACAAGTCTTCTATTAGGTTAAGTACCGTTATAGCACCTTAACTAGGGTACTTGACAGCTTAAACGGCATAGGTTAGCATATTCATGTGGGTTGGTTACAACAGAAATGAGAGGTACACAATGAACCAAATGCGAAGTATTAACCTAGTGACAGCGGATTTAGTTGAGGCTATAGAACGGCTAGCAGACCATGTGAACTATAAGGGTTTATTATTCACACAAACCTTAAAAGTAACAGTTACCAAAGAAGGTAACTTGTATTTAGACCAATTAGACGGCCTACCTGATAGACGACCTATTATATCGGGTACTACAATAATAGGTAGAGCGCAAGAGCTAGATATTGACCTAGAAGAGGATGAGCAACGCTACAAGCTAGCCTACACATTGCTTCTGGAAGGTTGGTGCAGCAACACCGTGTTCTTCTTAGAGGCTGACGGCTCCATGCAAGAGTATGGTATTCTAAGAACAGATTGAAGTCAGAGGGTGAGAGGTGAACCATGAAAAATAAAGACTTGAAGTGTGGACTTACGGCGGAACAGTGGCAGCAAGTTATAGCAGAAGGTTTAATCGTTGAACTAAGTGGACGATACGCAGGTGAAGGTGAGAACTGGGAAGGTGTTACCAAAGTAGGGCTACTTTGCAACATAGCACCACTTAGCGAAGACGACTATGGGTACTTCCTTTGCAATGACCTAGAGTTTTGGGCTACTTGTAAGCTACACGAGTCTCAGATTCAATTCAACACAGGTGTTGAACGACCTGATTGGGTGCGTAAAGACGACACAGTGCAAGTACAGCTACGCAACGGTATAACAGCCCTTGGACGCTGGGCTGACTTTGACTGGACTATAGAGGCACAAGGTACTAACACGAAATACGAAATAGTAAGATGGCACAAGCTAATGCTGTAAGGCTAGTTACCTAGGGGTTTAATGACTTAAACCCCTAGGTACAATGTATAAATACTGGAGGTAAGTATAATATGAAAACTAAAGAAGCTTTACACATTATTATTTTGAAGGATAGGGAAATTAAGTATGCAATTCTGAGTATATTAGAACAGCATGACAGTCTGCTACGCTTAGGTATCACGCCTAACCTAAAGTACCTATGTGTTACAGAAGAGGGGTTACTATCCGTGCTAGACACAGTTGACGACCCCAAGGCACGACCACTGTTCGCAGTTTCCTACATTATAGGTAACGCGAAAGTGAAAGCCAAGGAATTAGGAGCCACAAATGTGGATACCTTAGTTCCTTATTGGCAAGAAGTTAGCTCGGATATGCTACACAAGGAGCAGTATCAAAGCTACTTGACATTCTACCCTGACGATAGTACCCGTACCCAAAGGACTATTGTGACCACCGAATACGAGTTGCTAGGCCCTATAAAAACGCAGCCTTCAACCTAGCAAAACGCCCAGAATACAGACCTAAGAGCGGCGGAAGAAAGGCAGGTATCAAGTAAAATAGCCTGCCTTTCTTTTGACCGTAAAACCAGAGTGGTTACTAAGTAAACCTAGAAATAAAACAATGACTTAACCAACATATATTAGACAAGTACCCTACCCAAATTAAGTGTAAATAGATACTATAGCAAACTAATTACTTGCGTAGTGTTTGCATACAAGGCAAAGCCTTGGTACGATGTGCAGCTTAAACTTACATGAAGGCGAGGGGTATATCCAAATGTCAATTCCAAATTTAGCAACATTGATAGCAGCAGGAAAAGCAGCAGCGTTACATACGGTTGACAAGCGAACAGAAAAAGACCGTGAGTTTGTCATGCTCACTTCCCGTATCCATGAAGATGCGTTAGACCCAAAAGATGATTACCCTTATATCACACTCAGTGATGCTAAGTTAGGTTACGCTACGGATGCAAGTGGTAAGCCCTTTGAACTAAGCAAGTATATCAAACGCAATGCGTACTTACCTGAATGTGATGAGGAAGTTGCACAGTTCAAGTTTCATACAGCCCTACACAACTACAAAGTGACAGAAGACCCAAAGCATCTTCAGTATGCACTGCACTTCCGTAATGAACTCATTAACATGTACAAAGTTAAGTATGACATGGAAGAAGCCCTTATTGGCGCACGCCGTACGAAAAACACTTGGGCAACCACACGAGCATGTACCACTATCTTACAACCTGATTCCAAGGTTGATTTAGAAGTAGCCTATCCAAAATTTGATAAAGCCCTACTAACACCATCAGTCATCAACTTCCTAAGCAAGAACCACCCTGAGTTCTTACGCATGACAGCCTACACACAACATGCGTATGCGGACTTCCTAGCCCACATCATTCTTTCAACTAGGAATCAAGAGAAAGTTGCTATCCCAAAAACATTCATACTACAAAATGGATACCGCTTACTTGGGCGCATACATACGGATGAAGTTACTGGAGAATCCCATATTGGTTACGATTGGTTAGAAACTTGGGGTTATATCCACGCATCAGGATACACACGACCTTCAGTATCCAAACAAGGCAAAAGAGTACAAGGAAAATGCCGCCGTTGGACACTTACGAACCCCAGTATCCGAGACATTGACACAGAAATCCAAGAAAAAGTCCTTGAAAACATAGAAGACCACAAAAGAGTCTATGAAAATGCTACAACTTACTATGATAAGAAAGGCAACATACACGCTATTACACCGCAAGCAGCCCAAGCGATGAAAGTGCAACCCATGATTATCAATATCACCAAATCTAAAGAGTATCTCATAGAATCAAAGGAACAAGCTAAGTCCAGTTATCCAAACGACCTTCGCTGCTTCAATGTTATCTATTCGCAAGTCACAAAACAGTTCAAAGACAAGAACGGCAATACTTACGGAATATACACACCTAAATACAACCTAGCCTCAACTGGACGAATCCAAGAGTTAGGGGGCGGACTTCAAACTTGCTCCAAAGAAATGAAGAAAGCTGTATATTACGCAACTGGAATCGTAAACATCGACCTTAAAGCAGCTCAACCAAGAATCCTAGAACAAACACTAAGAAGCAAAGGCTTTTACAAAGAGGCTAATGATGTCCGTAACTACCTAAACCAAGACCGTGAGCAACTTGCCAAGAAATGTAAGCTACCTGTTAAAGCATTTAAGCGCACAACATTGCTAATGATGTTCGGTGGGGTACTAGAACTTAGAAACGGAAGAGCCTTTGAAGAACTTGTATCTAAAACACACACAAACTATGAAGACCGTCAGGAATGCCTTAAAGCCTGTAAGAAGCATCTAGCCTTCCTAGAAGACGCAGCAACCGCTTATGACAGTATTTGGAAAGCAGAAACCACAATAGAACACACAAACGCTATGGGAACGGTTTACCCGAAATCATACACAGCAAGAACAAGAGCACATTTCCTACAAGGACAGGAAGCAGACATTGTAAGAAGAGTACCTAAGTGCGCTAACGAACATGATGGATTTCTAGCTCACACATCGGAATCTAAAAGTCTGCTAAGTAGGAATGGTATAAAGCTAAGCTTAGATGTACTGAACAACTCTAAACTAGAAGAACACCTAAACGAGCAACTAACAAAGACTTCTACATTAGCAGCT
>JALUXV010000078.1 GCA_027013165.1 Alteromonadaceae bacterium | reverse complement strand
TGGGATTTACCGTGTCTATTAGAAAAGGAATACAAATGAAAAATGAACATCAAAAAAAATCACTTGAATCTACCTATGTAGATTTAATCAATAGCAAACAACTTTCTCAGAGTGAGTTGAGGCTTTATATAATTATATATTCCAATAGTCAGGAAGCCTTTGCAAATGGTGAGCTGTATAGCCCATCTCAGGAAGCTCTAGGGCATATTCTCGGGTGTAAGCAACCTCAAATTAGCAGAGGATTGAAAAAACTAAGCGAATTAGGGTTGATAGATTATAAAGACTATAGACATAACGGTGCAAAACTCTGTATCCCAGTTAAACCAGAGTCAGCTGCTAAAATTCTATCTTTACACTAAATTCATGCAGTCATAAATGAGTCTGGGAGGGCTCTTTTAATAAGTGTCACACAAGATGTCACACGTTCCAGTGTAGACAAGAGGTAAGAATTTGATATTCTTTGACTCGAACCTTAACTTACTCGGCTTATGGCCAACTCCGCTCTTTTCTTTTATGAGGTATGGTCAGCGGGGGCTTTTTTCACCGAAGCCCAATATTCAATCTTATCCAGCAAGTCATCAACATCAAAAGGTTTGCTCAGGTAGTCGTTCATACCGGCGGCAAAACACGCCTCTCTGTCACCTTTCATCGCATTTGCTGTTAACGCAATAATAGGAACGTTTTCATAGCGAGCACCTGCTTCACCATTTCGTATTCGGCGAGTGGCTTCAAAGCCATCCATTTCAGGCATAAGACAGTCCATTAAAACGACGTCAAAGGTTGGCTTAAATTTGTTAAGTGCTTCAAGTGCTTCCAATCCAGACATGGCGCTAATAGCTTTATTTGCGGTGAGGTGCTCTTTGACAATGGTTTGGTTTATTTCGTTGTCTTCGACGACCAGTATTTTGAGCTTGCCCGTTTTTATACTCGTTACTTCACTTACAGGTGGTTGGGCTTTGCTTTGTTCCTCGGGAGCTTTCTCCAATTGGATGTAAAATGAGAAGGTGCTACCTACGCCTTTTTGACTTTCAAGGGAAATATCTCCACCCATTAGAGAGCAAAGTTGTTTACAGATAGATAGCCCCAAGCCAGTACCACCAAACTTGCGAGTCGTCGATAAGTCCTCTTGGGTGAATACTGCGAAAATACCGGGCTGTTTTTCTTTGGCAATGCCAATGCCTGTATCTTTCACATCACACCTGAGTAGCAGTTGGTCATTCGCACTTTCAACAATATTGGTGGATACTTCTATAGCACCCGTCTCAGTGAACTTTACTGCGTTACCTAACAAATTGGTCAAAATTTGACGGTATCTCACCGCATCACCTAACACTCTCAATTCTCGCGAAAATTTATTGTTGAATAACAGAGTCAGCCCTTTTTGCTCGCACAGCAAACGATACTGATTTTCCAGTTGGTTAATTTCTTCAATTAAAGAGAAGGGATGTGCTTCTACTTGCATTTGCCCAGCTTCTATCTTAGAGAAATCAAGAATGTCGTTTACGATGTGAGACAGGCTTTCTACACTGTAATTGGCCAGTGAAAGATAGTGTTGTTGGTCGTGATTTAACGGTGTTTTCTCTAAAAGCTGAAGAATGCCCGAAATACCGTGTATGGGCGTACGAATTTCATGACTCATGCTGGCTAAAAAGCCCGACTTCATTCGCGCAGATTCTTCGGCTTTAACTTTTGCTTCTTGAAGGTAGGTTTCTGCCTGAATTTTTTGGGTGACGTCCTGTTGAATTCCAATGTAGTGGGTTACTTCGCCATCAATTTGAATCGGAGTTAGTATGAGGTTGTTAAAAAATGACGAACCATTTTTTCGGTAGTTCAGCAAGGTAGTCTCTACAGGAGTGCGATTCTGAATGGCCGTTTTAAGTTCAAAAACACTCGAAGATTCAGTTTCTTTTCCTTGCAGCATGGCGCAGTTACCACCCAAGATTTCTTCAGTTGAATAGCCAGTTAAATCAGCAAATGCGTCGTTTGCGTATATGACGGGTTGTCCTTCACTTTTGATGTCTGAGATGACAATTGAAACCGTAGCTTCATCAATGGCACTAGTGAGAATTTTCACTCGACGTTCAAGTGCTTTTTGCTCAGTCACATCTGCGCCTACGTAAATTTTTCCTTTTTCAACACCGTCTTCGTCTAGTAAAGGTTGTATGCGCCATAGCACTCGTGATGCAATTCCATCACTGTCGGTGTACTTGAGTTCACCTTGTGCCCTTCCTTGTAACTTTCTAATGAGCCTGTTTATGGTTGCATCATGTCCCTCAGCGTAAGTTTCGCAAAAAACATCAAACTGGCGATTACACATCAAAACCTTCTGTTCGTTGTCTACCACTAGAAGCATGTCACCCATGGAGTCAATAACATTCGAAAATTGTTCGTTTGACAGTGACATTTCGGTCAAGTTGGTGAGAAGTTCATCGAATGAAGAACGAATTTTGCTCAGTTCTAAAACTTTCAATGAATCTTCATCGGATACTTTCTTTTCCTTATTTCGCGCCCGTCTAATAATGTCGTCATACAAGCCAGTAAGTGTTTCTTGCGCCAGTTTTGCGGTAATAGAAATCATGTGCAAATTGATAAGTAAGATGCCTACTACCATGGCTAGAATGACTAATGCTAACCATCGAATACTTGAAAATGCACTACTAAAAGAACTGATACTGTAGAGTGTAAGGTTATCAAAAGTGTCAGACCCAACTAGGTGATTTGCCGTATGTTGGGTAAACCTTAATTTACCTTGTAAAACAAATTCAGGGTTACTGGTAAATAGTACAATGTTACTTTCACCGGTAACCACTTGGTCAGTCAGACGTGGATAAGGCTTTAGTAGCGGTTGGAGGCTGTGGACATACATCACCAATGCCCCCTCAGCCATTCCGTTGAGCAATACAGGTACAGAGAAAAGCACGCCGTGTTGGGTTATGGAGTAATAAGGTTGGGAGTTAACGAGTGTAACGGGACGCCACGCTTGTTCAAGGGTATACGGAAGCTGTTCTGGCCAGTGCTTTTCTATCACTAAGTCTCCGGAAAAATCGTACAGTGCAAAGCTAACGTCTCTCGCTTGAGTTAAGTTAAGCGAGCGGAAAAACATTGGGAGGTAATTGTCTCGCTGCTCAATATCAACAAGAGCGTTAATAATAATGTCATTTGCTGCCAGGTCGGCTAGTTGGCGAGTAGTGTCTTCAGTTAGGTAGGTTAAATCTCGTTTTAATCCATTGAGTGATGCTTGCTGGTTGTCGTTAATTTCTTCGCTGGCAAAATAAAATGTAATAGTAAAAAGCATAATTGCGACGACGATAATTAGCCCAGTGAGTGTAGGGAGCATTCGCCTAATGAGAAGTTGTCGCAACGAGAGCTTTGAATCCATTAATCGGGTTCCGATACTATAATATTTCCTGATGCATCAAAGGATGCCATAAAGTAGTCGTTAGATAATAAAGCATCTCGTTGAGAACTGGAAAAGGGATGTTCATAGCGCTTTACAACACCATTGTAGGATTCTATGTTTTCTAATGCATTTCTAACGTCATCTATATTAAACGAGTTCGCTGATTTAATCGCTAAGGCGAGCAGTTGGACCAAATCATATGCATGAGCCACACCAACCGCCGCTGTTACACTGTTTTGATCGGTAGCGCCATACCTAGCTTTGTACGCTTCGAACAGTGCCACTGCTTCTGGCGTAATATTATGTTTAAAGTGAAAGGTTTGGAGTACAGATATATCGAGCTTGTCTGGCGTTGTTGCAATGCGATCCAAAAAGCTTCCTGAGGCGATTCCCCAGTGAGAAATAATCGGTAGAGATAGCATGTCTAGCTTTACCATACCGTTAACAACAACTGCCCCTTCTGGAGCATTAGCTACAAGAACAATACCGTCAGTGTTAGATGCCTGAATCAATTTCAGATCTTCTTCAAATGACTTTTGTTGCCAGTTAATCCAATGAATGGCATCTATGGTGATTCCTGCGTGTTCGGCGGCTTGAATTAACGAAGACTCATTAGAACGCCCCCATCCCGTGCGTTCTAATACTAGTGTGACGCGGCGAAATCCTCTCTCTTTAGCGTATGAAATCAGCACTTTCCCAGCTTCAGCATCCCGCAATGATACCCTGAATACATTATTCGGTGAAAAACCATTGTCCACTAGTGGGGTACCGGCTGCCCACGGGCCAAGATAGAGCAGGTTGTTTTCATGAATAGCGTCTAATTCAGCTAACGCTACGGGTGTGTGCACGCCACCAATAACAGCAATCAAGTTATCAATTGCCGCAAAGGAGTTTATGTTGTGAATTCCTCTTGCGGGGTTACCACGGTGGTCTTTTGCTACAATCGAGAGTTGTCTTCCTAGCAGTCCTCCTGATTGATTAATGCTATCGACGGCAAGTTCAGCCCCTCGACGAATGGCTATGCCACCATCAATGGCAACTGCGGAAAAGTCTGCATCTATTCCAATTACCATGGGCTCTTTAGCTAGTGAGTTTGCAAAAAGAGCGCTAGAGAAAAGCCCAAAAGATATTGATACTAATAAGAGTAGCCGCATAGAAATTGAACAATAGGTAAAAGGACGAACAGTGTATCTTATTGGTACCACAACGAACTTATCCTTTCGTATAACGAATTTAGTCTAAACTTCACGGTCGAAAGCTTAAAATTTTACGTAAAGAACCGTATGATTTAACAAAGTATTTGCATTTAAGCGTAGCAGTCATTTAATGGGGTTGGTGATCTTTTTCGACGCAGGCTATTAAAAAAGTCGATTTCGTCACCATATTGAGTTATTCGAACAACAAACCAGAGAGACAGAACATGAAATTTTCATTCTACAATCCGACAACCATTCAATTTGGACAGGGGCAGATTGCTTCAATTTCTACTTTGATCGAAAAAGACAAAAAGGTTCTGGTGCTCTACGGTGGCGGTTCGATCAAAAAGAATGGCGTATACGACCAAGTTGAACAGGCACTCGAAGGTTACACCTGGGAAACCTTTGGCGGAGTAGAGCCTAACCCTACCCGTGAAACCCTAGATAAAGCGGTTGCGCAAATGCGTGAATCTGGGTTGGATTTCATTTTAGCAGTGGGCGGTGGAAGTGTAATTGATGGGGCCAAATATGTTGCTGCGGCAGCCTGCTACGAGGGTGACGGCTGGGACATTCTTACTGGGAAGCACACGGTAACCAAAGCCTTACCAATAGGCGCAGTACTGACATTACCAGCAACTGGCTCAGAATCGAACTGTGCGTCTGTAGTAAGCAATAAGGCCACATTGCAAAAGCTGCCATTTATGGCGCCCGCTGTATTTCCTAAGTTTGCAGTACTTGACCCCGATGTAGTGAAGAGTTTGCCAGAAAAGCAAGTCGTCAATGGTGTGGTGGATGCTTTTGTTCACGTATGCGAGCAGTATTTAACTTTTCCGCAAAACGCACCGGTTCAAGACGGCTATGCTGAAACTTTACTGCGTACTTTGGTTGACCTTGGCAATACCATTGAGCAAAAGGACGACGTGTGGCGCGCTAATTTGATGTGGACGGCCAATCAAGCATTAAACGGGCTCATCGGCTCGGGTGTGGCGCAAGATTGGGCAACTCACATGATTGGCCATGAGCTCACCGCTTTGTATGGCGTTGATCACGCTCGCTCTCTTGCTATTGTACAACCTGCGTTACTCAAAGTTCAGTTAGAGGCTAAAAAGGCCAAATTAGAACAAATGGGTGAAAAGGTGTTTGGCCTAGCACCGTCAGAAACCTTAGCTTTAGATACGATTGATGCTATTGCTGCTTTCTATAATGGATTGAACGTGTCTACTTCACTTACTGAACACAGTGAGTCTAAGGAAAAAGCAATAGAGGCTGTGATAAGTCAGCTAGAAAAAAACAAAATGGTAGCGCTTGGGGAATCACAGGCGATTACTCCTGAAGTTAGTCGCTCAATTTTGGATTTAGCAGTCGCCGAGTAATGTCTATTCCTGAATGGTATATTAATAATTTGTTTTAATCTTGTTAAAATAAGTTGGCACGATATTATCATATTAACAACTAGCGTGTTTTGAAGCGCTGATTAGCTTGGCTTTCTTATTGTCATAATAATTAAGCCAAAGCACGCTAGATTGGGGTTTTGAGTGACCAACCCCGTTTTTTTTTGTTGTATATGAGTGGTAACGCCATGGATCTGGTGTAATACCCGAAGGAATGACATTGTTTAAACAATATCCCCCATCCATTATTGATGTAGAGGCCAGTGGATTTGGCGCAAAAAGTTTCCCCATAGAAGTGGGCGTAGTGCGCTATGATGGTGCAAAGATCTGTCGTTTAATTCGTCCGCTCGACGAGTGGGCACATTGGGATGAGTCCGCCGAAGCATTGCATGGTATTTCCCGCGCTAATCTCATGTCGCATGGTAATAGTCCGGTCCAAGTGTGTCGCGAACTCAATGAATTTCTTGGAAACACTGTTGTATACAGTGACGGATGGGTAGTGGACCATCCTTGGCTGATAACGCTGTTTTCTGCGGCGTCGATGGATATGACCTTTACCTGCCGAGCATTAGATTACTTGCTGAGCGAAGATCAAATGGCACTATGGCATGATGTTAAAGATGATATTGTCGATTCGTTGAATGTAAGACGTCATCGCGCAAGTAGCGATGCCTTGGTTATTCAACAAACCTTTATTGAAACCAAGCGTTTGTCTACCTTGCCTAAGTCAGATTTTGCTGCGGTTGCAAAATAGCGATTGGGTCTCACACCCAAGTATTCTCGATTTGACTACATCCAAAATAGAAAAAAGGCCGTCTCAGAAATTCCAAAGACAGCCTTTATAAGTGTTTTTTGCTTCTATAGGTAGCTTATAGTGATGCTTTTAACGCTTCTGCTTTATCAGTAGCTTCCCATGGGAATGCTTCACGACCAAAGTGACCGTAAGCCGCCGTTGGACGATAAATAGGGCGCTCTAGGTCAAGCATTTGAATCAGCCCGTAAGGACGAAGATCAAAATGCTCACGCACAAGTGCTACAAGCGTTTGCTCATCAACGTTACTGGTACCGAAAGTCTCTATACTAATTGAAGTTGGCTCTGCTACACCAATGGCGTAAGACACTTGAATTTCACAACGTTTAGCTAAGCCTGCTGCAACGATGTTTTTGGCAACATATCGTCCAGCATAGGCTGCGCTGCGGTCAACTTTCGAAGGATCTTTTCCTGAGAAAGCGCCACCACCGTGTCGCGCCATACCGCCATAGGTATCGACAATAATCTTGCGTCCAGTCAGCCCGCAGTCGCCCATTGGGCCACCGATAACAAAACGACCAGTTGGGTTGATGTGGAACGCCGTGTTAGCATCGATCCACTGTGTAGGGATAACTGGCTTGATGATTTCTTCCATTACCGCTTCGCGCACGGTCTCAGTAGTTACCGAATCGCAATGTTGGGTTGAAAGTACTATCGCATCGATACCTACTGGAACATTGTTTTCGTATTTGAAGGTGATCTGGCTTTTCGCATCAGGGCGCAACCAATCTAGCTTGCCTGATTTGCGCACTTCCGCTTGCTTTTGTACTAGGCGATGAGAGTAGGTAATGGGCGCAGGCATAAGCACGTCGGTCTCGTCACTGGCGTAACCAAACATTAGGCCTTGGTCACCGGCACCTTGCTCTTCTAGGCTTTCGCGATCAACACCTTGATTGATATCAGGTGATTGCTTACCAATGGCGTTAAGTACAGCACATGAGTCTGCATCGAAGCCCATGTCTGAATGGGTGTAACCAATATCTTTAACCGTTTGACGAGTTAGTTCTTCAATATCAACCCATGCAGACGTGGTTACCTCACCACCTACAAGCACCATGCCTGTTTTTACATAGGTTTCGCACGCCACGCGCGCACGAGGATCTTGCGCTAATATAGCATCTAGCACAGCATCAGATATCTGATCGGCAATTTTATCAGGATGTCCTTCAGAAACAGATTCTGAAGTGAATAAATGCGAGGCCATAGTTGCTCCAAAGGGTTATTCGTCAAAATATAATCGACATTTTACAACAAAAAGTGCTAAATACCAGTCTTTACATCTGGACGTCTAAAAGTCTATTCGTTACGATTTGTTGACACAGAAGGATCACTCTCCCTTTTTTGAGGGGGAGCGAGAGGTTATTTTTACGATATTTAGTATTGCCGTCACTAATAGTGATTATTTGTACCAACTTTCGTGAATGGCATTGAAAAGCCATTGAACTGAAAAATTGCATGGGTAAGAATAACCGCCAATTTAGATGCACTATTGAGCGCGGAGCTATAGTAATAGCGCAACCATTCCACGCTACTTAGTTAGGAAACAATCAGGAGACAACATGCCCACTCGTCGTGAACTCGCAAATGCAATTCGTGCATTAAGTATGGACGCTGTTCAACAAGCTAAATCTGGCCACCCAGGTGCTCCCATGGGAATGGCAGACATTGCACAGGTATTGTGGTGTGATTTTCTTTCTCATAACCCAGCGAATCCAAACTGGGCTAACCGCGACCGCTTTGTATTGTCAAACGGCCACGGGTCAATGTTGTTGTATTCATTATTACACCTTGCTGGCTACGAGTTACCGATAGAAGAGCTTAAGCAGTTCCGTCAATTACACTCAAAAACACCAGGTCACCCTGAATACGGCTATGCTCCTGGTGTAGAAACTACCACAGGCCCACTAGGTCAAGGTATAAGTAATGCCGTAGGTATGGCCCTTGCTGAGAAAATTATGGCAGCACAGTTTAACCGTGAAGGCCATGACATTGTCGACCACTACACTTATGCGTTCATGGGTGATGGTTGCTTGATGGAAGGTATCTCACACGAAACCTGTTCACTTGCTGGCACATTAGGTTTGGGCAAGTTAATCGCATTTTGGGATGACAACGGTATTTCTATCGATGGGGAAGTTGAAGGTTGGTTTACCGACGACACTCCAGCACGATTTAAAAGCTATGGATGGGAAGTGATCGATGGTGTTGACGGCCATGACGCTGAGCAAGTAAAAGCGGCTATTGAAAAGGCACAAGCGAACACAGCTCAACCTACGCTTATTTGTTGTAAAACAGTGATTGGTTTTGGTTCACCAAATAAAGAAGGTACTGAGTCATGTCACGGTGCTCCACTAGGCGACGACGAAATAGCCGCTACCCGTGAAAAACTAGGCTGGTCACATGCGCCATTCCATGTACCTGAAGATATTTATGCGCAGTGGGATGCAAATACTGTAGGCGGTGAAAAGGAAGCCGCTTGGAATACAGCATTTGAAGCCTATTCTGAGGCATACCCAGAACTAGCTGCTGAGTTCTCTCGTCGTGTTAATGGTGAATTGCCGAGTGACTTTAGCGACAAAGCCGATGCAATCATTGCTGAACTGCAAGCTAACCCTCAGAACATTGCGTCACGTAAAGCCTCTCAAAATGCCCTTAATGCCTTTGGACCATTACTACCTGAATTATTAGGTGGCTCTGCTGACTTAGCGGGTTCAAACCTTACTATTTGGTCTGGCAGCAAGGGTGTTGAAGCGAATGACGCTTCTGGTAATTACATTTACTACGGCGTACGCGAGTTTGGTATGTCGGCAATGATGAACGGCATTACCTTGCATGGTGGCTTTAAAGCTTATGGCGCTACCTTCTTGATGTTCATGGAATACGCACGCAATGCTGTTCGTATGGCGGCATTGATGAAGCAGCCAGCTATTTTTGTTTATACCCACGATTCCATTGGTTTGGGCGAAGATGGCCCGACTCACCAACCGGTAGAGCAAGTTGTTGCACTGCGCTCTACACCTAACCTTGACAACTGGCGTCCTTGTGACCAAGTCGAGTCAGCAGTTGCTTGGAAATCTGCCATTGAGCGCAATGACGGCCCAACAACGCTAATTTTCACCCGTCAGGGCTTACCTCAGCAAAACCGCGATGCACAGCAGCTTGCCAATGTTGCAAAAGGTGGTTACATCTTAGTCGATTGTGACGGTGCGCCAGAGTATATTTTGATCGCAACAGGATCAGAGGTACAATTGGCGGTAGAAGCAGCACAACAGCTTTCAGAGCAAGGTAAAGCGGTTAGAGTGGTATCTATGCCGTCTACCGATGTATTTGATAAGCAATCTGCGGAATATCGTGAAAGTGTACTACCAAGCACTGTTGTTAAGCGCGTTGCAGTAGAAGCGCTATCAAAAGACAGCTGGTACAAGTATGTAGGTTTCAATGGTGCGATTATCGGCATGGAAACCTTTGGTGAATCTGCTCCAGCAGGTGAACTTTACAAGCACTTCAATATCACGACTGACGCTGTTGTAGAGGCTGCATTAGCACTCTAAGCAATCAGGACAAACACAGTCTATGGTAAAAATTGCCATAAATGGGTTTGGCCGCATCGGACGCAATGTGTTGCGTGCACTTTATGAAAGTGGACGCAACGGTGACTTCACCGTCGTTGCAATCAATGATGTCGCTAAACCTGAAGGCATTGCCCACCTATTAAAGTATGACACCGCCCACGGGCGGTTTGCTTTTGATGTATCCCTCAAAGAAAACATCCTCAATGTAGCGGGTGACGACATCCGGCTGTTGGCACAACCAGATATCGATTTACTCCCATGGCGAGAGCTAGCCGTTGATATCGTGCTCGAATGCACAGGTGTGTTTGACGACAGGCAATCAGGTCAGGCTCACATTGATGCAGGTGCGGGAAAAGTCCTGTTTTCATCGCCCGGCTCATCGGACTTGGATAATACGATTATTTTCGGTACTAATGAGGAAACGTTAAAGCCGGAACACAAACTGGTATCTAACGGGTCGTGTACTACCAATTGTATTGTTCCCGTGATCCAAGCACTGGATGCAGCATTTGATGTGGAAAGTGGCACGATAACCACCATTCATGCCTCAATGCATGATCAACAAGTTATCGATGCTTATCACGAAGATTTACGTAGAACACGGGCGGCGAGTCAGTCAATTATTCCAGTAAATACAAAACTCGACAGAGGAATAGAGCGTATTTTGCCAAAATTTGCCGGAAAATTTGAAGCAATTGCTGTTCGTGTACCGACCATTAATGTAACTGCAATGGACTTAAGTGTAACATTGAAGTCATCGGTCACCATTGCACAGGTGAATAACGCCCTTCGCCAAGCTAAACAAGGGCGATTGAGCGGCATATTAGACTACACCGAGGAACCTTTGGTATCCGTGGATTTTAACCACGATCCCCATTCGTGCATCGTTGATGGTACCCAAACTCGAGTGAGTCACGGTCAATTAGTTAAAACACTAGTATGGTGTGACAACGAATGGGGTTTTGCCAATCGCATGTTAGATACAGCGTTGGTAATGTATCGCGCTCAATAACATATTTTGGCTGCCAGGGTTGGTAGCACCAGCCCTGACAGCTTTCTACAGTTATCAATTTAACAAGGGAAAGAACATGGCTATTCCAAGTATGAAAGACATTGCCTTAGCAGGGCAGCGTGTTTTGATTCGTCAAGACTTAAACGTACCCGTTAAAGACGGCAAAGTGACCTCTGATGCGCGTATTAAGGCATCGATTCCAACGATAAAGGCAGCGCTAGAAGCGGGAGCAGGAGTGATGGTAATGTCACATCTTGGCCGCCCCACTGAAGGTGAGCCTGAAGCGGTATTCTCGTTACAACCTGTTGTTGATTACCTGAACGACGCTTTAGACGTTCCCGTAAAGCTCGTTGCTGATTACCTCGGTGGCGTAGATATTAACCCAGGTGAGTTGGTTATTCTTGAGAACGTTCGTTTCAACAAAGGCGAGAAGAAAGACGACGAAACCTTATCTAAGCAATACGCAGCACTGTGTGATGTATTCGTAATGGATGCCTTTGGCACAGCCCACCGTGCACAAGCGTCGACCCACGGTGTAGCCAAATTTGCTCCCAAAGCAGTAGCAGGCCCATTACTGGCTGCGGAACTAGATGCCCTAGGTAAAGCGCTAGATAACCCAAAACGTCCTATGGTAGCCATTGTTGGTGGCTCAAAAGTATCGACTAAACTTACTGTACTTAAGTCTCTAGCAGAAAAAGTTGACCAACTTATTGTGGGTGGCGGCATTGCAAACACTTTCGTTGCAGCGCAAGGACATAACGTGGGTAAATCCTTGGTAGAGATGGACCTTGTCGACGAAGCTAAACGTTTAATGCAGGAAGCAAAAGACAACGGCGGTAATATTCCTGTGCCCACCGATGTAGTAGTGGGTGAAGCCTTTGACGAAAATACCCCCGCTACCCTTAAGCCCGTTGCTGAGGTAGCAGATGGTGATATGATTTTTGACATTGGCCCTGATTCATCCGCCGAACTAGCATCAATTCTCGCAAACGCGGGCACCATTGTGTGGAATGGGCCTGTGGGCGTATTTGAATTTGAACAATTTAGCGCGGGAACAAAAGCGTTATCTGAAGCAATAGCAAACAGTGACGCGTTCTCAATTGCAGGTGGTGGTGATACACTGGCTGCAGTAGACAAATATGAGATTGCCGACAAGGTATCATATATCTCTACGGGTGGCGGTGCCTTTTTAGAGTTCTTGGAAGGCAAGACGCTACCTGCTGTTGCAGTATTAGAAGCAAAAAACAATAACAACTAATACGCATAAAAAACAGTGTTAACTTAGCCAGCGATACAGTGACGTACGCTGGCCTTTAAATTATAAACCCTACTCCTGCTCGCAAGAGCAGACTCAAAAAGGAGTGTTGCAATGGCATCACAAGCACAGCTGTCTATGCTAGACAAACTGAAATCTCAAACTGGCTTTATCGCTGCACTGGATCAAAGCGGCGGAAGTACCCCCAAAGCACTGCGTCTTTATGGCATTGAAGAGTCTGAATACAGCTCAGACGAAGAAATGTTCAACCTCGTTCACCAAATGCGTACTCGTATAATTACAAGTGAGCCTTTTACTGGTGAGCGTGTTCTGGGCGCAATCTTGTTCGAAAATACTTTAGATCGAGAGATCGAAGGTAAGTCTACGGCTCACTACTTGTGGGAAGAGAAGAATATTATTCCTTTCTTGAAAGTAGATAAGGGCTTAGCCGACGAAGTTGATGGTACTCAGGTAATGAAACCTATGCCTGGTCTAGCAGAACTTTTGGAAAAAGCGGTAGCCCAAGACGTATTTGGTACCAAAATGCGCTCTGTGGTTAAACTAGCTAACCAAGCGGGTATCGATGCTGTTGTCGCACAACAGTTTGAAGTGGGTAAGCAAATTTTAGCTGCTGGCCTAGTACCTATTATAGAGCCAGAAGTTGACATTCATAGCCCGGAAAAAGCAGAAGCCGAAGCTTTGCTTAAAGCGTCTATTCTAGCTCAGCTAGATGCTCTTGATGAAACTCAAGACGTGATGCTTAAGCTTACTCTGCCTACCGAAGCAAATTTCTATGCTGAGCTAATTGCGCACCCTCGTGTACTAAAAGTGGTTGCACTGTCTGGTGGTTACTCTCGTGACGATGCTAATGAAAAGCTGACAGCAAACGCAGGAATGATTGCAAGTTTCTCTCGTGCACTTACAGAAGGTGTGTCGGCGCAACAAACCGATGCCGAATTTGCTGCAACCTTAGATACGGCGATTGAAGGGATTTATCAGGCGTCTAAGTCTTAACAAATGACGCATCCAAAAAAAGGAGAGTTCATGCTCTCCTTTTATCGTTAGGTCTTAATTTAGCGCGAAACTCTCTTCGCCTAAGTCGGTTGCAAATTGATAGATTTTACTTCTATCATCAAACAGTGCAGTCTCAATTTTCAAACGTCCCATCTCTGCCTCTAGCTCTCCGAAAGCATTTATAATTTCATCATTAGATGAGGTCGGTTTTTCGATGGCGAACAACATATTCTGAGGCTGTATATTCCCTGCTTTTACTAACCGCTTTATCCTATTTATCCATTGTTCACCATGCTCTATTAGACCAAGTGGTTTTTCTTGTGAAAATGATAGCGGTTTTATCGCTTTAACCAAAGTACAGTTTTTAAGAACGAATGGAAGCTCTACTTGAACCCCATATTCGCCCCTAAGTTTTCTTTGTGTGTATTGAACATCCGGTGCATTGACTTTTAAGTCATGACGAAGTGCTTTTACCATTTGTCGCTCACGATATTGTTCGGTTATAAAGTCGCGCGCAATGTACCTATTGTACAATTCATTTAACGCCAATTCTGGTGTTTCATGTAACAAGGCTCGCGTTTCACTGAATACAATTACACCCTCTCTTGTCCGTGTAACTTCTTCAATGAATTCGTATTGTTTTGTTCCTCTTAACGCAGAACAGATACCTTTCACACGATCTAGTTCTTTTTGAAGGTTAGTGAGAGCACAACGATATAAAGAGCCATCTACATCATCAAAAAAGTGAGAAACCCTTTTAAAATTTGAGGGAGCAATTTTATAATCAATAAAACCAGTTTTAGGAGAAATTAACAATATTCCGATATTGGCAAATTCTTGAGTTTCACTGATTGGCATAAAACGCATAATTGCGTAAGTGCATAATTGTTTCATCTCAGGTCCTCCCAAAAGTCAGGCTCGTTGTATTTCCGCAATACTACGATTATTTCTCTTTCAATACTATCTAACTGATAGAATTCCAACCATTCTTTAGGCAGTCCAGCTATAATTTCATCTAAACGTGAAGATGCATTTTCGAATTTAGCTTCGTAGTTAATTCGACAAAACATGTCTGGTTGTGATGCAAACCAAGCTTGTCGCCCAACATGTAGATTAATATGGTCGTCGGTTTTGAAGTTCTGTTCAAATGCTAAGTTATGGTCAAGAACTACGACGCTTTTATTTATTGGATTGAAAAAAAGATTCGGATTCCCTCCGAGTTTAGTTAGAAATCGATCATCGTTTTTTATCCAATAATCGAAAATAAACAGATCTCTCAATACTTCTCGCGGTAATTCTGGTATCGCTGCATATGTAATATCTTGAATATTTGGTGTAAAGAGAGATGCAAAACAAAAACCGCTTCCTAGGTCATCATAACCATACTCAACGAGCTCTTGATCGACGTAAGCAATTTTGAACTCAGGAATTGGTAAGCCAAATGCTTTCGCTAAATTTGCTGCGATCCATTCTTTCACAAGCCCCTGAGGTGTGGCTCTAGCCCCTTTAACTATATATTGACGTCCGTCATCAGCACTACACAGGAATGGAGCGGTCTGACCTTGTTTCATTTGACGCTTAATTTCCACTATTTCAAGCATGTGAGCCTTTTTTAATCCTAGTTCCTCAGAATGAAACAATTAAACTATTTTATACTATCAACTTCTAATTCTAACTCCATTGCTTTCCAATAAATGCTTTCTCGCTCTAAATCCGCAGAGATTATTGGTTTGGTATCGAGCCAACCTTCGGGAAAGGTGAGTAGTAAGCTGTTCTTCGTTGCTTCAACCTTTATCTCAGGAACGAAGCCAACTTGCCGTTTTATGTTGAGTAGAACGCCAATGCGCAGCAGTGCAATAAGCTTCATTACTGCATGGCTGTCATACTGGTTAAAGCTTGGTAATTCGTTCACTCGAATTTTTTTGCGGTGAAAACGAACCAGCGTGGCGAGTAAATCTTGTTGCTCTTGGGTAAAGCCAGGCATGTCTACGCTGCCTAGGATATAACTACTATGTCGTTGAACACCGCGAGAATTAATCTGTAAACCCACTTCGTGTAGCAGTGCCGCCCAGCCAAGCATACTTTGAAAGTCACGATGTTTGAGCTTCCATGTTTTGGCAACAGTGTTGAAAAGTCCAAGTACAGTACCGTGTACCAATGAGGCTTGTTGGGTGTCTACGTCGTAACGGGTAGCCAAGCTACTGGCAGTACGGCCTCTAATATCTGTGTTGTGAAGCTCATCCTCCATTTGATACAACACGCCTTCTCGCAGCGCTGCGGGAGAATATACTAATGTGTCTATTTCTAAGGCTTCAAACACCCCGATAAGAATGGCAAGTCCGCCTGCTATCACCACACGTCTGTCGTCACTCAAACCATTGATAGACAAATTATCTACATGTTTTGCGTCAATCAGTTGTTGTTTAAGCGCATTGAGCTTTTTGAGTGTTACGGGAAGGTGATGGTCAGTGTCGTTTTCGTTTTGACACATGGTGAACAATGAACGTATTGTCCCAGAGGTGCCAATACACTGAACCCACCCAAGATTTTTGTACTTGTCTTCAATGAATTCGAGCTCTTGTTCGGCTGCTGTAATAGCGCGAGAAAAGGCTTTCCCACTGAGTACGCCGTTGGGGAAATAGCGTTTAGTGTAACTCACGCAACCCATGGTTAAGCTTCTACACAAAAGCGGATTGAAGCCTTCGCCAATAACAAATTCTGTGGAACCTCCACCAATATCAACCACAAGCTGTTGGCCATCGGCATGATTAGTGTGTGCTACACCTGAGTAGATTAAACGCGCTTCTTCCACCCCTGAGATAACTTCTACAGGGTAGGGAAGGATATCTTTGGCGAGCTTTATAAATCGTTTTGCATTGGTGGCTTTGCGCAGAGTGTGGGTGGCAACAATGCGTACAGAATCTGGTTCAAACCCTTTGAGGCTTTCGGCAATGACCTCGAGCATCTTCAGTCCACGATCCATGGCTTCATCTGAAAGCAGGTTGTCATCGTTTAGCCCTTCGGCCAATCTTACTTTTTGCTTCACCCTGTGAAGAATCTGTACCGAACCCGCCACTATTCGCGCCACCACTAGGTGAAAGCTGTTCGAGCCTATGTCTAATGCGGCAACTTTACTTGCCTCTCGGGTTTCTACACTTTCGAATACAGATTCTTGTTGGGTCATTAATGCGCTAACTACCTTTGTGTTCTTGTTCTTTCTTCAACAAATAGTCGTAAACTTCTATCTGGGAGCGCAATTTCTTGCGGTTACCTCGACGAACGTACTTGTTGGTCTGATCCTTGTCAATCACTCTGGCTTTCAGAGTGTCTCTAAATTGTAGTTCCATTATGTCAACAACGGTTTGTTGTAGGTTTCTATCATAGATAGGGCAGCCTACTTCAATACGGTTGTCCATATTACGAGTCATCCAGTCAGCAGACGAAATAAACACTTTTCTGTCGCCGCCACCCTCGAATACCATCACCCGAGGGTGCTCAAGGAATCTGTCAACAATAGAGATAATTTCAATATTGTCACTAATGCCTTTTACGCCCGGATTTAAGGAACACATGCCGCGTACTATACCGCGAATCTTAACTCCCGCTTGGCTTGCGCGGTACAAGTCGTCAATTAATTCTTTGTCTACCAAGTTATTAATTTTGAAAGTTATCTGGGCACTGTGGCCCTCTTTCAAAAACTGAATTTCTTGACGAATTAACGACTGGATTTTAGTTCGCGCGTTAAGAGGTGAAATTTGTAAATGCTGAAACTTGTGTCGACGATAGGGGTATTGAATCAGGTCAAAAACGCCCACAGCTTCCGCACCTAATTCTGCGTTGCGTGTGAATAGGCTGTAGTCGGTATAGATTTTCGCGGTTTTTTCGTTGAAGTTTCCGGTCCCAAAGTGTGAATAGTTCACCAAGGTTCCGCGCTCTTCACGGGTAACAATACAAAGCTTGGAGTGAATCTTAAGCGTAGGCACACCCAAAACTACGCGAATGCCAGCTTCGGTCATTCGCTTCGACCATTCGATGTTGGCCTCTTCATCAAAACGGGCGCGAAGTTCTACAACAACGGTGACTTTCTTACCGTTGTCTACCGCGTCAATCAGTGAGTTAATGATTCTGGAGTTACTCGCCACACGATAGATATTCAATCTGATGGACTTCACATTGGGGTCGAATGCCGCTTGTCGAACAAATTCAGTGAAGTGCAAGAAACGATGGTACGGATAATACAATAAGATATCGTGAGCGGTGATAGCGTCAAATACGGTGTCGTAATTTGAAAAGGCATTGCTATCTATCGCGGGCAGTGGCGTATGCTCTAGGTAATCACGGCCCACATTGGGGAAACCAATAAAGTCTCTGAAATTACGGTAGTGCCCGGCGGTATGCATGGTATCTAGCTTGGTAATTTTTAGACGTTTTCTCAAGTCGTTAACCATGTCCTCAGGCATACCGCTGTCGTGAATAACACGCACAGGCTCCGCAATAAGACGTTGCTTCATACTTTCAGACATTTTTTCAACATAGCTCTCATCAATTTCATCATTGATGGAGTATTCAGCGTCGCGGGTCATTTTGAAGGCGAATGATTCAATTTTATCAAATTTTACGAATCCCCTAAAAATGTCTTCAATGCATAGTTTGATCATGTCATCGAGCAATATGATGTGTTTTTTCTTACGACTTTTTTCCGGTGGAATCACCATGAAGCGAGACATTTCATCGGTAGGGATTTGTATAACTGCGTACTTGGTATTTTTCTCTTTTCTTTTAAGCGCAACGTACAAGTACACCGAATTACCATTGAGTCGACTCAGTAAGTCAGTTTTTTTATCGATTAGAATCGGTGTGATGTGGCGAAGAATTTTATTGACGAAGGTGCCGCGAACCCAATCTAGTTGGTAGGGAGTGACGTCTTCTTTCGTCAAAATATGAATGTTGTAACGCGCTAGTGCTTTCACTACGTTTTTGTGAATGCTGTCAAACTTATCTGACAGTTGTACAACCTTTTGCTGTATTTGCTTCATCAACGCAGATTGGCGCTCGGCTTCTTCTTCATTGCCGTCGTTCTGCGCTATAGTGATTTGACGTTTAACATCTGCCGCTCGTACACGGAAAAATTCGTCGAGGTTGTTTGAGTAAATTCCAAGGAAGCGGATACGTTCAACCACGGGGGTGTTTTCATCTGCGGCTTCTTGAAGCACTCGCTCATTAAACGCTAACCAGCTAAGTTCTTTGGGATAATATAACTCTGCGTTATCCATAATTGTCGCTATTTCACTTATAAAAAATGGTCAAAGACTGCCATGCGTCAGTGACATTACTGTGACAGGTTCATTAGGCGAATCTGTAGTACTTCCGTTACCGTTGGACAATAAAGGTGTTTTACTCGGAAGCGTGTATATCTACCACGAGATCATTGGCCAGTTCTTCCATGGCCTCTTTCAATGCATCCTCGTCAAAGTTTTCCGGTACGGCGATAACCGCTGTCGCTTTAAACATCAAATTCCCCCAATTTGGGGCGCTTTCACAATGAGAACTAAATGTCATGATGTTGAGATTGAATTGATGCAGTACCGAGGTTAGTTCTTGCACTATCCCTGGCTTGTCATTACCCATAACTTCTACTGAAAGTTCTGTGAACGGTTGGGCGCTATGAGAAGTCACAGCGACTGACTGAACGGTTAAATCGCTAATAGCATCTAACGCTTTGACGAGGGCGTCCTGTTTATCACTGGGAACATGAACTTCAACAAAGCCAGTGAACAGGCCTGCCATGTGGGCAAAGCTCGAACCTTGCCAGTTGCCGTCGTACTGATAAACGCACTTTGCTAGCGTATCAACCAAACCGGGTTTGTCTTTGCCCATAATGCTGATAATGATGGGTTGCATGAACTTCTCCTACGCATATTTGTTATAAAGGCGTTTGCCTGTGGCGCTTCAGGGTAATAGTATAGATTTTGCTCAAAATGATGCGCTGTAATCTAAAACTTTCGCTTGCTATTAGCATAACAAAACTTACACTGCTCACCAGTGCAATTTATGCCTGATTATCTTTTTAAATTATAATGACTTCCAATAACGATAACAGACAAATTCAGCGTCAGCGCAAGGATAAATGGGCAGGTTACATAGTGACAGCCTTCGGGGGGCTAGTTCTTCTTACACTTGTCTTATTGATATCGCACCTTTTGAGTCAAGCACTTCCTCTAACTTTTGTTCCATCGGTAAAAAAACAAACTGAAATTGCATTACCTCACCATGCAGACCTACTAGCGGTAGGAGATATCAGTGGAGGGCAACCTCTCGTTCTACAAACCACACCGTGCCGTTTGGGAGTGTATGTTACTGGGCATGCTCAAACCCTTGTTCTTCAAAATGATTATATTCAGCCTTGTGAACATGCTTTCACTACTTTTAGTAAGATGGGGGAAAGCTACATTGTAGATGTTTCGCAAAGTGGGCTTGTTAGAG
>JALUXV010000077.1 GCA_027013165.1 Alteromonadaceae bacterium | reverse complement strand
AGGTTGCCAGCGCTGCGAGCACACCAACTATAATAGCCAATTTTATTGTCACGGCGAATAGCTCAATGGTCTCTAGCCCCCTAGCACCTCGAAGCCAAGCGACCACCATAATGATGACAAGCAACCCACTGGTAAACAGTTTGATGTACGTCGTATCAGAGATAGATAAACGATCAAAAACAAACGCTGCAAACAAACTAATATAAAAAGCCACGGAAATGGCATATGCCGCACCAAGCGCCCATTGACTTGCTTTTTCAAGCGTCATAATACTGCTTTGTTGATTGCTAGCTAGCTCAGGTTCTGCGTGGCGTATATTGAAGCGAATAACCGACCCCAGCGCATATGCCAGAATGGACAACAACACTATTCCAAGCAGTGCCCATTTCCCCATTACCGAATGCAGCAGTGGTGCAATGATCAAAAAGCCACTACCAATAATGGAAGCCAACGGTGTGACTGTTGCTCGCCATTGGAAAGATTGTCGTAAGCGAGGCAGACACAATACTATTGCGATCAGCACCGAGGTTGCGAGCGCAATGGAATTTGTGATCACAGTTTGTACCCCTTAATGGTGTTTATACCACCCGGCACGCTTAATATCGTTCCAGGACGTAGATTGATGGCAGGCATAGCATTCCTCAACTTTAGCTTTAGGCTCGCCTGCCACTTTGGCGGAAATCATTTTAAAATGCTGCATATAGTGACTGGGCGGCGCTTCATGACATTGATTGCAATCACGTGATTGACTCGACGGGTGAATAAACTTTGGCAATGACCATTTGTCTGTGCTGTGACACTGCACGCAATCCTCTCCAAATAGACCTAAATGGCGATCATCGTTGCTGTGACATTGCGTACAATTTAATAAGGCTTCTTTATCACTGACCTCAGGGTGCACAAACAAGGGCTCAGGAGTTTGTTTATTCGCTAGTATGTTCTCCAAAAACGCCATGGTGGCAGCGCCCTCGTCAAACGGGACATTTGGGTTGGGGAGCATATTGAAACCAATGTCGACTAACGCTATATGGCTCATGAGCGAAATGTTGGCCGATTCACCTTTGTGCTCTACATGGCAACTTGCACATTCTTTGATGTCGGTATGAAATGCAGTGGGTTGACGCGCAACGATATGCGTATCATTTGCATGACACGCCACACATTTGTCACGCTCAACGCCCTTCACCGGTGTGTGACAACTCAAACAGTCATCCGCGAGAAAGGCATGTGCTTTATTGAGTGAACCGGGTTCAACCATTTTTTCCCATGGAATTTGTGCGCTATCTTCAGGCATATGAATGAAATGACTGACGCCAAAGCCAGCAGCAACTAAGCCAAGAACGATTATTATCCATTTCATCATAACCAGCGCAGTCCAAAGTAAACTTCACTGAAAATGTGAAAAAACAGGACTACATAAAGTGTCATTGAAATCACGATGTGAAATTTTAACCAACGAGCAAACCACACCTTCGCGGTGTCATGAATGAGAATGCTGTACTCAACATCGGAAATTGTATCAATGATAGAAAGAACCTGGCTTTCTTGTTTGAACAATTTACTTTGTGCTGAAGTAGGCACATTTAACGTGATGTAAGGAATATGTCGTGCGGATGTTTGGGCAAACGTCGAATATCTGACATCACAGACTGCGTCTTTCAACGCCTGTTTTGCGTTAGAAAGCGCAACGTGGAGTTCATTTACTTGGCGCTTTTTCTCTTTCACATTCGATGAAATAAGACCGAGTACATATCGACCCACAAACCCACTGATCACAACGACCATCATAAAGATAACAAGCGAAACTCCGGTAGCACTATCAAAACGATGGGCACTATGGATCAGCGCTAGAATAGGCCCCAGCACACCAGCATAGATATGTATACGCAGGAGCGTTGGCATAGCGATGTGCTTCGTCACGACTTTCTTAAGTGATTTGTTACGCTTAATGGTCATGTATACCAATGGGATAAGCATTAATACCGAAGCGCTTAAACCCACGCCAAATCCAATAAAACTGCCTGGGAATGCTGGGTCTCTATGCCATAAAAAACCGAGCCATAGCAGGATCATTAGGACAACCAAGCTGCTTACAATTGTGCGCTCTTGAGAATTCATTAAGCCTCAACCTCCACATCAGATTTAGGGATAGCTTGGCACGCCAGAATATACCCACTGAGCTTATCTTCAGGCTCCAGCCCATCATCAACCTCCATATCGACGTCACCACGTAGCAGTTTCACCTTACAACTCCCGCACGAACCCGCTCTGCATGAATTCTCTATATCTACATCGAGTCCATCAGCGACGTCTAATACGGTCTCATCCGGACCCGCGTGGGCTTCGACGTCTGAAAGACTAAACCGTACTTGTCTGTTGTCGCCTGCGTTGGTGTTAGTGGCTAATTGAGGTTTAACGGGAGCGGGCTCTGGTTTAGCAGCCCCAAACGCTTCGGTTTTAATATGCGTGTTAGGCATACCCAATTCGGCTAGCATTTTTTTCGTAGCATCCATCATTGCAGGAGGCCCACAAATATGCGCAGTTTTTGAGGCAATATCTGGCACAAATTCGTTTATCATTGCGGATGAAAAGCGGCCTTGGGGCCCCATCCAGGATGTACCCTCTGCTTGAGTCATACTGACCAGTACTTTTAACCGAGGATGACGTGCTTGCAGATATTTTAATTCCTGTTCAAAAATAAAGTCGTTGGACGTTCGCGTACAAAACAGAAAATAAATATCACCGTCCCAGCACGTCGTCGTCAAGTAGCGGACAGCGCTCATCATCGGTGTGATCCCCACTCCCCCAGAAATCAACACCACGCTGTTTGAACCATGACCATTGAAATAAAATTTACCGCCGGGGGCTTTAATTGAAAGCGTATTTCCTACCTCAACCGCGTCATGCATATAACGAGAAACCACACCGAACTCCTCTCGCTTTATCGTAACTTCAAAGTAATACTGTTCAGTGGGCGATGATGCAATGGTGTATGAGCGCTTAACTGGCTTTTCAAAACCATCGATGTTCAGTGTGAACGTGACAAATTGACCTGGTTCGAAATCAAATGGAATGGTTTGTCCATCTGGGCTGGCTAGACGTAACGTTTTAACATCATGGGTTTCATTAAAAATCGCGGTTACTACCATATCGCCACTAAACGTGCCCTTGCGCGATGAGGCAGTGGATGACAATGCTGGCTCGCTACTTTGCGCTGGTGCCGAAGCATGCTGCTGGGCAGCCGGATTAGATTCGACAACAGAGGAAACTTTTGTCGTTGGCGCAGATGTGCTTGCGGTGTCAGTAGACTTAAGCTCTTCGAGCAGCGCGGCAGCTCTGCGCATCTTAAATCCATACACATACACCATAACAATTGTAAATATGAGTAAAACGAGCATCACTGCGCTGTGAAACGGTGTCATACCAAATAGGGTTGAAGTACCTTTTTCCGGCGCACTGGGAAGCAAATTCATTTGTGACTTGAACCAGGTTAATGCCACTCTTCGTGGTTCTTGCCCGTCTTGTATGGCACGTTTCGCAGCAAGACCACTGTCAAAATGGGCTATACCCTCTTTAACTGTTTCAACAGCCATTTGCATTTGGGAATAGTCATCAGTGGCAGCTGCGCGGGCAAGCCAATCAAAACCTGTAGCAAGTTGCTCACTTCCTTGTTGCATTCTTGCGGTTGCTTTAATCAGAACAGTCTCTCTTTGTTCGGGTGTAGCTGAATGCATGCGCATTAGCGTGGGATAGAGATCTTTAGGTTTGGGTGCACCCATTTTCTCCATCATTTTATCCATGCCTTTTGCCATACCGGATCCCATCATGGCGTCAGCAT
>JALUXV010000076.1 GCA_027013165.1 Alteromonadaceae bacterium | reverse complement strand
AATCGATGAGAAAACTAGACCAATCCGATCACTTAAGGTAAAACTGGCAGGGATGAAAAAGAAGAAGAAAAGCGATCGGATAAAACCGAAACGACCGATCGGATTCACCGAAATACGCACAATTGACACAATAGTTACCTTTAACATGCATTAAGAGCAACTAATTTCAGCAAATGTCGTCACTAGTTCCATGTCTATTTAGACCCTGACAATTGCTAGACATTAATCAAGGTATTAACAAGATTAGTTAGCAGCTGACGGAATTGTGACTCGACTTTTTCCTTATCGATGATACATGTATGTTTCAATACCGCTTTTTTCTTCTCCGGCTCGAGGGTCTTAAAAACAGCGTGTAGGCCGTTGCGAAGCACATCTAGTTTTTCTTGGTCGTTGAGTTCTAGGAAGAAAGTAGGCTTTATCACCCTGATACCTCGGAATGCTTCGGAGATAGTGCCTATACTCTGTAAAGAAAGGTTCTTGCGTTTTTCATTACTTTGGCTGTGACCATTGAATACTCTTTCAAGACGAACAGTGCCGTGGATATCTTTTAACTGGTTATAGTTATACTCTTGGCCTTTTATCCTACAAACTCTGGCTGGGATGTCGTAGTTCTTAAATGGATTAGAATTACGTGAACCATACCTTTCGAATTCGCACCATAAGCCATTGCCGTCATCACGTCTGAGGAACGAGACGCTGGCTCTAGAGTCGCACAAGACGTGAACAAATAGCTTCGGTATTCGGTACAAGTCGATTGCACGTTCAATCACGTTTAAAAACGAGCTAGATATGACTTCTTGATATCTGCTCTTTCCAAGTGCTGTCTTCAATAACTTAAAAAACTGGATCAACTGTACCTCAGACATCTTACTGGGGTTGAACGATACCTTTATTCGCCTCGCTATCATGATGGGCTCATAGAGCAAAACGACTTTCACCCCAGAGCTGAAAACGACAGACAACCTTTTTGAATACTTGGAAAGGAACCGCTGTTTTTTGTTGGCAGTCCTTCTTCGCAGTTTATACGACTCATGAAGACTTGAGCTGAAGTTCTTCAATATCGTGAATATGGATGTCTGCTCCGCCTCAGTAACATCAACTGTCAGCTCAATTTTGTCTAGCAGACAGTTTGCAGTTTGTTTGCCTGATAACTGTTTATGGAGCCTATATCCATATTTACGTAGTAGTTTCTTATTGTTGAGAATATCCAGTAATGCTTGTTCGTTAACAGCCTTTGACTGCCCACTGTCACTATATAAATTATTAAGAATAGTTACTTGTTGAGATACTACATTAAGTAAATGACTGGTCATAAATTTGATCCTCGTAACAAAAGATCAAATTAGTATTTCCGTCAGTATTTTTGAGAAAATTAGTCGCGAATTCGCGAGTGAAAAATTGGTGAGCTTTGCGCGCAATTAAACAATGAAGTTTTCGCGATTACTCAAACTGTTCTATTAGTTCCAATTTTATACCCTTTTTAGACCCATGCTTAGCCTCGTTGTTTGGTACATCGACGGTATATTTATACAACCCACATCGTTCCAAAGACGACAATGCTGCACTCATAGCCCCTCGTGAAGGTATTTTTTCCCTACCAACAAATCTACATACCCTCTTAGCCAATGACTCAAGGTTACTGAAGAAGAACTTCTTCTGAATATTCCTTCTACCCCTTGTAGCGAGATAAACAGCAATATCATAAGACAGTTTCGGAAGCTTTTCGCTCCCTGAGCCTTGATTAGTTCTTTGTAGCAATATTCTTAGTAATGCACCTCGTTCTCTATGAACGAAAAGTTTGCCTTCCTTCATCAATATCCGCCATTTGTTTGAAATTTTTAAACACTTGATCTTCGTTTTATTATCAAAAATGTATTGAATTATTTGACTTGTATGAAGTTTAATGTATCTTAAAATAAAAAGCAATGTACTAAATGGTGACTATGAAGGTCTGCGACTTTGTCTCGAAAATTAGATGCGGAAGTGAGAAGGAACGGTTGCAAGCCTTGTACAGAGCTGAAATTTCAGGAGCTTATGCTCACGATAATTGCAAGAACATGGCTCACTGGTTGAAGTACCGGTTCGAAGGCTATCACCCACAGTTATCCAGAGAGCTTAATCTTGCAAAACTGCAGGTACTTTACTTCGGGTTTGACAACATTGGAGTGCTTGAATTACCGAAGGTGGCTTTATTAGCCAAGCTGAAGTCAGACAGAGACAGAAAGGCTGCCATCGAAGACTTTGACGGTATCGAGGGGCTGAAAGCAGAAAGCTATGACAGTCTGCGTTCACACATAGCTCGATACTATCTAGTTGATTCTGTACGTTATAGAAAAACAAATGAGCAGAAATTAGAGGAGATAACAGCGTCGTTTTTGGATGCTTTTGAAAGGCTTCCGCCTGATCGACAGTTGGATGTTGTGATAAAGGTTAATGAAAAGTTTGAAAAATTGCCTGAATTCGCGTTAAGAACCATCGTCAACAAGCTTTCACAATTGGAGAGCTCATTGACAGAAGTGAATCAAGCTCTGACGGATACTGCCTATTTTATTCGCTCACCGGATCTTTACGCTTATACCGAATCACCTATAGAACATGACGATGATTGGGAGTGATGTATGTTTGATACTGTGGTAAATGCTGAAACTTGTGGCGTTCAAGTGAAGGAGAGTGAATCATCTCAGTACTTTGAGATGATGGAGAAACATCAGATTGATGATTTGATTGCAGAAACGAATAGAAATTATACCAAGCTACGACTGAGTATTTTTATACTGTCCACAATGGGTTGGTATAAAATGTACGGTTTTCCCACCTCTTATGCATTCGTTAAATCTGTGCTTAACATGCATGAAAAACATATTGGTAAACAATTAAATCGAGCAACGGCTGAGTTTATTGTTTCGCAAGGCGATTTAGATTTCATCGGTACTGTAAAGGACTATCATCTTGACCTTCTGCATCAGTATATTCCGCCTAATATCGAGAAGGATATAAGAAAGCGAAGTGAACCTTATGTTACTTACTTGACAGATGCTTGGCGATTCTTAGTCACTGAGTTGGGTGAATATGGACCCAGTTGGACAGGTGGGAAAATTCAGGAGTTGCTTCTAGCCAGGTTGAAAGAAATTTGCCCAGATATACAAAACGTTTATACGAAACCCTCAAAGCCAAAAGAAGCTGAAGTTGAAGATAGTGCGGACTATGACTGGGATGATGATTTTGATCCTGATGAACGTTTACCAGAGCATGAGAAAGAGCGCAAAAAAAGGGAAAAGGCTAGAAAGAACGATACGAAACCATCGAATGAAGACAGTCCGATTGCGCTACCCTCGTCTTCTAATAGTGCTGATTTAAAAAATGAAGATTATGAAAAGTTTATAGGGTGGTTGATGGGCTGGTTAACCGCAGACGATAAAGCAAATCTTGCAGAATTACTTGTCAAAGAAGTTTTGGCTGAAGGTATTGTTGATATCAATGAGTTACTGGAGGAATACCGTAACGTAATTGGTGATCACAATTACGAAGAAAAACTTTTGCAAAGTCTCAGTGAGAGAATAAGTGCGAAGGCTATGCCAGCAGAAAAAGCTGCTTGAGCATGATTAAATAGGTCAAAAATAGCGGCAGGAATCTCCTGAAATAGGCGTTACATTGTGGATATGGCTGTGTTCCAGCAGTCTCCAAATCCCACACTAAAACGCTTATTCAGGAGGTTCCTATGGATGCTCAGTGTCCGTATGCGCTCTATTTGGCTCGATTATCAACCAACAGCAGACGGTCAATTCAGGCTCAGTTAGAAGGTATTGCTGATGTCATGGGTTGGCCGCTTGTTGATTTACCCACCAAACTAGCCCGTGTTGATTATGCACAGGCGCTTTC
>JALUXV010000075.1 GCA_027013165.1 Alteromonadaceae bacterium | reverse complement strand
TCTATAGGCGACGCTGTTATTACAACGAATGCGCAGGGGATTACCCAGTGGTTAAATCCATCAGCTCAAAGGATGACAGGGTGGACGAAAGATGAGGCAAAAGGTCGACCTCTTGAACACGTTTTTAACATAGTAAATGAAGATACACGTTGTAAAACCGAAAATCCTGTCAACACCTGCATTGAACAAGGAAAAACGGTGGGGCTTGCCAATCATACACTTTTAATTTCTCGTACAGGTGAAGAGTTTGGGATCCAGGATTCTGCTGCGCCAATTAAAGGGAAGAACGGGGAAATACTTGGCGTGGTTTTAGTGTTTCACGATGTCACCGAGCAAAGGCGTCTAAGTGGCGAAGTCAGTTATCGTGCAACGCACGATGCATTAACAAGTTTAATTAACCGTTCAGAATTTGAAGCACGCTTAAATCGGTTGCTCACTGAATGCAATATAGACAATTCTACCCACGCATTGTTGTGTATCGATTTGGACCAATTCAAAATAATTAATGATACCTGTGGTCATGCTATTGGTGATGAGGCTTTAATACAGGTCAGCAAGGCTTTTAGCGAAGTGATTCGATCTCGTGACACATTGGCTCGGTTAGGTGGCGACGAATTTGGCGTTATTCTCGAAAACTGTGATGCTAAACAAGCGCTACGCGTGGCACAAAAAGTATGTGAAAAAATGGAGAGTTTCCGTTTTGTACACGGTGAGCATCGATTCCGTATTGGGGCCAGTATCGGGTTGGTTGAAATTGACAATCGATGGCCGACTATTGCGACATTGATGCAGGCCGCAGATCAGTGTTGTTATGCGGCAAAAGACGCTGGCCGGAATCGTGTGCATACGTATACCGACTCTGATCATGCGATTAGAACCCGACATGGTGAAATGCAATGGACAACCCGCATAGAACATGCTTTGGATGAAGGGCGATTTGTCCTTTTTACCCAGCAGTTGGTTAAGCTCAATCAGAAAGAAAATGGCATACATGCAGAAGTATTAGTTCGCATGTTAGACGATGAAGGGAGTTTTATATCCCCAGGTACCTTTTTCCCAGCAGCGGAGCGCTTTCACCTTGCCTCTCGTATCGATCGATGGGTACTTCAAGAGGTAACAAAATGGCTAGATGCGTTACCCGCAATCAATGCGAACAAGTTGTCTATGTTATGTGTCAACCTCTCAGGTCAATCGGTGGGCGACCGGGCGTTTCACGAATATGTTTATAATCTTTTACAGAAGCTCCACGCCGATTTGAGATGCAAATTGTGTATTGAGATTACAGAAACCGCGGCCATAACAAATATCACAGATGCGGCATTATTTATTGAGAAAGCAAAAAGTCTTGGTGTAAGCATTGCGTTGGATGATTTTGGTGCTGGAGCTTCCTCTTTTGGTTACTTAAAAAGTCTTGATGTTGATATCCTGAAAATAGATGGTCAATTTATTCAGGATCTACTGACAGACCCCCTCGATGAGGCTGCGGTGCGTTGTTTTATTGATGTGGCGAACGTTGTCGGCTTAAGCACTGTCGCTGAATTCGTTGATGCTGAAAATATATTACAAAAAGTTAAAGCGCTTGGAATTGATTATGCACAAGGGTTTTATCTTCATAAACCCGATAGCATTGATTTGCTTTTTGAAAATGATGAATCCCTAGGTTGTGGCTCAGAAAAACAATTAAAGCTCATTCACTCATCTTAGCCTTGCTTTACAGCTATCGCTTGCTAAAACCTGTACTGAAACTCACTTTTCTATATGTCAATTCTGGAAAGCTAATAAGTGCATACATCAAATTCAGATTCGCTAAATCGAATCATAATAGAAAAAGGACAGCTAGATGGTAACCCTGCTTACTATCTTGAAAATATTAAGTTGGGTAAAGCCTGCGGGTTAGCAATGACGGTTGACAACGGTTCTGGGATAATAGAGCAGACCTCTGGTCTGTCTTAAACAAGGGACCACTCGATGGGTTGGCTGCTATTCAACAAGTGTCATTAAACCTCCGTTTTTACGAACTTTCGTTATTCTCAAATAAAGTGAGCCAACTGTTTATGTTTGCAAGCCCGTTCTCAGTTAAAGTGAGTCCATTCTCAATGATTGTGGGCCGAGCGGTCGGCTTATTCTCACTTAATGTGAGTCCAAAACGGGCGATGTAATCAAGTCGGGTGGATTATGTTCGTGAGCCACTACAACTAGTGTATTCCTCAGCACCGGCAGGTAACGAGAGAGAGAGTGCTACTGCAAGAGACAGAGTGCTTTTTTGATAACGCATGTTGTTTCCTATTGTGTTTCTTAATTTTTGCAGGATCGTAATGCAAATGATAACGATTATCAATAACTATATTGGGAAGGAACAAATTATTTGTAAAAGCCCAACAAACACTAGGTTTATTGGGCCATAGGTGGGGGAGTTATGCGGCTAAGCTATTGTCAGAAAGAAGAGAGTTGATGATGGTCTTCCAACCTTCGGTTTGTACTTTTCCTTCAGTGCGGCTACCAAAAAACGTGAGCACGGTGTCGCCTTGTTCATTTAAAAACTCAACAGAGCTAACTGTAACACCGCCGTCATCAGTGGGTTTGTGAACAATATATGCCTTGTGTAAGCCTTTGGTGTTCACGTGCAAATTAAAGTCTGGATCAAGTACATTGAACCAATCGCCCATAGGTTTTAGGTGGTTAACTGTTCCACTAAAAATTTGAACAATGCCTTTGTTCCCTACGAAGGCCATGATTTGCTCTTTTGCGACTTTTGCTTGTTGTAAAAGTGAATCAAGACAACTCGGAGAGACTTCTTTAGACCATTTATCATCGACGAGTCGCATGGCTTGATGGCGGCTTACGTTGTGGGCCTTTAATAGTGCTGGAAACTGGTGCACATCTGTCATTTTTTCCCACGCCGACTCTAATTCTGCAACATTAACTTCTTCATCAGAAAGGGATGTCTCGGTAGCGGTAGGGGCCGCAGACAGTGATAGTGATGCGCTTTGATTCTCGTCTTTGAATTTATTTACAATTTCACTGTATGCATTGTCACTTTCAGTGTTTTTGAGATAAATTTTTTGTATAGCATTACCATACTTATTAAAAAATTGAATACTTTTGAGAGAGCCAACATTGGTTGCGAACGCGCTGCCCCAGTGGTCAAATAAAAATCGTAAATCAATTCCGCCCGGATTGATGGCTATCCCTTTTAGTTTGTCGTTTTCGTTCTGAATATACACCTTTTCATAGTTACCTGAAATTTCAGTGACTACCTCAGCATTTCGCGCTAACGCCATTACTTTTCCAAGTCGTTTAAGTGACTTTAAAATGCCGCCAAAATCATCATTTAGTCTGACTGTGCCGTGTCCTACACAAGACTGAAGAAGTTCTGCTTCACTCACATTAAGTTGTTGTGCTGCGTCAACCATTCTTATTTGTGGGTGATCTGATTTAATTTTTTGATACTCAGAATAAAGTGGCATTTGTATGTCTCCCTTTAAAACACTAAAAAACCTTTGTTAATGCTAATGCGAATTGTTATCATTTTCTAGTTATTTAATAAATTTTGAGTACTTGGACATGTTCTTTACAACATTCGCTAGACAAAAATTTGCGCTTTTGGGTGCATTGATGTGTTTCTCTTTCCCAGGACACAGTGAGGAAGTCAAACCCCTTCGAGTGGTTGCTGCCGGTGGATCTATTACCGAAATTATTTACGCGTTGGGGCAGGAAGATACTCTTGTTGGTGTTGATTCAACCAGCGTTTATCCGTCTTTAGCCCAAGAAAAACCGCAAATTGGGTATGTTAGGCAACTTTCTCCAGAAGGCGTTTTGTCACTCAGTCCTGATCTACTCATAGGAGAGAGCGATGCGGGTCCAGATAAAGTCATTCAGCAGCTCGCTGAAACAGAACTTCATATAGAATTGATTTCTGACCATGATAACTTTGCCGGAATAGAGCAAAAAATACAGCTTATCGCAGATCTTTTAGGTGCTAACGATGCGGGCAACGCTTTGGTCGACGAAGTAAAAGAAGACAAAGCTGCGCTAAATCACATTTTGAATCAAGTGGAAGAGCCACCTACAGTACTCTTTGTATTAAGTTTGCGCGGCGGTTCACCTATTGTAAGCGGCAGTGGCACTTCAGCCCATGATGTAATTACCGCAGCAGGTGGTTCCAATGCCGCTGGTGAGCTAGAAGGATGGAAGCCGTTATCCACAGAAGCTGCGGTTCCGTTAAATCCTGATGTAATTATTACTATGGGTAGAGCGGGTCAACACAATACTGATAACTTGGCAGAACTACCCCATTTTAGGTTTAGTAATGCGGTAAAAAATAATCGTGTATATGTGGTTAATGGAAGCTTTTTACTTGGAATGGGGCCGACAACACCGAAAGCTGTGATTGACCTTGCTACTAAATTGCACCCACAAGCGAGTTTTCCTCGTCAGTACGATCTGTTCTATCCACCACAAACCGGTGAATAAATGTTAGCACTTAACAATCAAGCTTTGGCTAGAGAAAAGTCACGGCAAATATTATTTCCGCTGCTGGTTGCCTTGAGTGTAGTAGTGCTTTTTGCTAGCGCCACCATTGGCGGCGTTAGTATCGATTTTTCCGATGTGTTAGCGCTCTTAGTGGGTAACAATACCGATAACATGGAGAGCGTGATCCTTTGGGAAATTCGAATTCCACGTCTTGTATTGGCATTTGTTGTGGGCGCTGGCTTAAGTGTTAGCGGTGCCGCTATGCAGGCGATTTTTAGAAATCCACTGGCAGACCCTGGTCTCATTGGTGTGTCTAGCGGGGCGGTACTTGGGGCAATATTAGTGATTGTACTTGGTAACACTGTGTTGTCTGGTTTTGTGGCGCAATTTGGTCTTTATGCGTTGCCAGTGGGCGCTTTTCTGGGGTGTGCGCTGGTGTGTTTGTTTATTTACCGATTAAGCAGTGGACAAGGTACCTTCAGCGTAATAAGTATTTTACTTGCTGGGATAGCGGTTAACGCCATAGTTGCGTCTATTACCGGTTTTTTAACTTACATCAGTAGTGATCAAGAGCTTCGTGATATGACCTTCTGGAACATGGGGTCATTGTCTGGAAATTCCTGGTCACTGATGACACCATCATTGATAGTCATCGTAATTTCATCCGTTGCTATGCTTCGACTTGCAACACCGCTTAACCTCTATTTACTCGGCGAGAGTCAAGCCAAACACTTAGGCATTAGTGTGACAACGCTCAAGAAGCAAGTGTTTATGTTCACCGCATTGGCCGTTGGAGCGAGTGTCGCTATTTGTGGAATGATCGGTTTTGTTGGCTTTATTGTTCCCCATTTGCTCAGAATGGTTATAGGCCCAGATCACCGTTTTCTTATGCCAGGATGTATCATTTTCGGAGGACTGCTTCTTTCTGTCGCTGACCTTGTTGCGCGCACTATAGTGTTACCTTCAGAACTTCCCATTGGGTTAGTAACAAGTGCAATTGGAGGCCCTTTCTTTTTAGCGGTACTCCTTAAAAGTTATAAGACGTTGAGGTAGCCAATGATTGAGCTAAAAAACGCGAGCATTCAGTTTGGTCGCTACACCGCTTTAAACAACTGCAATATTCAGGTAAATCGGGGAGAAGTAGTAACACTGTTGGGACCTAACGGCGCAGGAAAATCTACCGCTTTAAAAGCCTTGAGTGGAGACATCGCGCTTTCAGAAGGCTGTGCTCAGATCAATGGTACTGACGTAAGCAGTTATTCAGACAAAGAGCTTGCTTCCCTTCGTGCTGTTATGACCCAAAGTTACGAACTAATGTTTGATTTTCTTGTGAAGGAAGTTGTCGAGATGGCAAGCTTCGTTCATGCCGAAGCATTCAGCAAAAAGCAGCTGATTGATTTCAGCGAACAAGCAATGACGATGACAGATGTTTATGAGCTAAAAGACAAAAATTTTAATTCATTGTCAGGTGGTCAAAAACAACGAGTGCAGCTAGCTAGAGTAATAAATCAAATACTACCTATTTTAGATGATGAGCATGCCCCGCGGCCCTATCTATTCATAGACGAACCCACATCTAGCCTTGATTTGTATCACCAATACGAAGTGATGAGGATAGCAACGAAATTGGCTGAGAAAGGGGTAGGGGTAATTGCAGTGCTCCATGATTTGGCCTTGGCCGCGAGCTTTTCTGACCGTTTGTATTTACTGAGTCAGGGAAATATTGTTGCCTCAGGTAGTAGTGAAGAAGTGCTAAAACAACAACAGGTTTTTGAAACTTATGGTGTTCGCGCGCATCTGCAACATCAAGGTGGATTTTACCCGTCGATTCAAATCGCTAAGGGAAATTAGGAGTTATAGTTAGCATGTCAAATTTGAATTCGGTGGAAATAAAAGCATTCGTGCCTTCAAAGTGTTTTGCTACGTCAGCACAATTTTATGCTGATATAGGCTTTAATAAAGCATCAGAAGGCGGCGGTGTAGCCTATTTTCACCACGGTAGTTGCAGTTTTCTATTGCAAGATTTTTATGAGCAAAAACTGGCTGATAATTTGATGATGCATTTGCTTGTTGAAGATGTTAACGCTTGGCATTCACACATAACCCAAACCGGCGTTGTCGATAAATACGGCGTGCGACTTGGAGAGTTAGTTGATCAACCATGGAAAATGAGAGACTTTGTTCTTCAAGACCCGAGCGGCGTATTGTGGCGAATTGGTCAAAACATTGATTAAAAACCTCTTGTTACATTTTGTTCCACAGAACCAATAGTTTAGTAACCAATAAACCTATAGGCTTAATGAATACCGTTACTGTGTAGCGCAACACAAACACTTTAGGGATGAAATGAATAATGAAAAAAATAGTCGTATTGTTAGCAGTATTATCTTTGCCTTGTTTTGCCGCAGACCCAGGTGAAAAAGGCTTTCAAATGGATGTTAGCGTGTCTGGCTTTTTTAGCCCAGAAGTTAATCAAGCGATCATTAAGTCGGTTGTTGAAAACTCATCTGCTGAAAAAGCAGGTATTGTTATTGGTGACAATGTTATTGCCATTGACGGCTGTGAGATTCCTGGCTGCTCAGCATCTACCGCTAAAGAGGCCCTGCAAAAGCCAGCGGGTGAAGTGGTGGTCTTAACCATGAAAAAGCCTGATGGCAGCATTTACCAAGCTCGTGTAACTATGCAGTAGACTTTTTGGAAAAGCGCCACCATCCTACTTTGTAATGTACTACCAATATGCAGTAATTACTTAGACTTGGCTAATAAAGGTGTTAAGTACTCCTTAACAGCGTAGTTCCACGGAACAGCGAAAGGGGTTAACACGACACCCATCAAACACGCGACAGCAACAGATGTTGCATAAGAGTCTAAACTATCTTTAAGCCACATTGGCAGTGCAAACAGTAAAAGCCATGCGCTTTTCCAAATGACTTCGAACAACAATATAGGTAGCATTTTCAAAGGAAATGCGATGCCTATTAAACACAAAATTACCAGCGCCAATAGAAAACTGCTGATGACAGAATGTGCATCAGCAACATGGCCTGCCATCCCCAATATTCCAGGCAATGTAGTCAGTGATAATCCCAGAGCTATTAGTAAATACATTGCGCGCATTAGCATTAAGCGAAAACGACTAATTTTGACCATCTCTATTCTCCATTAAAATGATAGTGGCAGTAACAATTAGTTTGGGGTTTTATAACCTTGAATTAATGATATTAGGTGTTTTTTTAATGTTTATCGATAAATATTTATTGAAATGTGTGATTTTGAGGCTATAGTGAAATTGTGCAAACTTCATAAGGGATCGCTATGGACCTTCAATCACATTCCTGTACTCACCGTATTAGGCGTTTGAGTTACTACTTACACATGGTTTTAAACGGAATTCGTTTTCTACTTTACTTAGGGTGGCCGGGTATCATTTATGTAGGTTTTTTCGCACAAGGACACCTCCCAATGGGGAACAACTCGGTGTTTTTGGCTCACGACGATTACATACTTAAAGCGGTGATCTTAACCACTTATGTTGTTGCTCTTATTACCATGTTAGGTATCAATCGTGCGTTTAGGCAGTTGATGAGACAATACATGCGAAGTGAGATCTTCAGCAACGAGGCTGTTAGTCACGTAAAAGCTACTGTAAAAGGTGTAGTTGCCTATATCTTCATATATTGGTTACAAGCATTAATTGGCATTGTCATCAACAGCTCAAAAGGTATACCTACTGAGTTTTCTGCTCTGAATGAAGTTGTCGTTCCAATGACGTTTGTCGGCGTGATGTTTACCTTGCTCTGGGCTTTGGAAATAGGTCGTGACCTATATGAAGAATCTGAAGGGACGATATAAGATCATGGCTATTGTAGTAAATTTAGACGTGCTGCTTGCCCAACGTAAAATGCGTTTAAATACCCTTGCAGAAACCGTTGGTATAACTCCTCAAAATCTTTCAGTGCTCAAAACTGGAAAGGCTAAAGCTATTCGCTTTGACACTTTAGAGAAAATCTGCAAAGCACTTGATTGCCAGCCTGGAGATCTTCTCGCGTTTCAAGAAGACCCTGGATAGTCACACCTTAGCTCTTTTAATCTAGGGCAAACATTGGTTGCCTTAGGCTACTGTCTGTTAATTCATCACTATATTAGAGCCATTTACTCTGACTCTAGGGGCTTTGACGTCTTTATCAACGGAACCATCGACAAAACGGGCACATAAAAAATGTTGAATTCATTTCTATCTAAAGCCTTGTGCTTTGGAGGCTTGCTATTGCTATCAAACTCAGTCTATGCGGAAACGCTTTACATACCTGAAGACGCTCATTTTCTGGTGAAAGTAGTCGCTGATATTGTGCTATATACTCACGTTGTAGGAGGAACGCTTGGTCTTCTCACTGGACTAATGGCCACTATTACTCCCAAGGGAGGTGTATTGCACAGGCATGCGGGAAGAGCCTTCATGGCAGCCATGTTTGCTTGTTATGGTGTAGGTGCATTGGTTGCGCCATTTCTCACCACAGGTCAGCGACCTAATACAGTTGCTGCGTTACTCGCATTGTATCTTTTGGTTAGTGGTGTTCACGCGGCGAAGAATAAACATTATTCCATAAGCAAATTTAACGTTCTCGGGGCAGTCTTTGCGCTGGTCGTCACGGGATTGGGTTTATTATTCATGTGGATGGCGAGCCAGAATGCGTCAGGAACCGTTGACGGCGCACCTCCTGCCGCCTTTGTTTTGTTTGTAGTTGCGGGGAGTTTCGCATTAATTGGCGACCTTCGAATTATTGTGGTTAAACAACTTTCGAATCAGGAGCGTGTGTATCGTCATCTATGGCGCATGTGTTTTTCATTGCGTCGGGCTCATTGTTTGCCGGCCAACCTCAAGTGTTTCCCGAATGGTTTAGCACTTCGCCGTTACCTATGCTTTTTGCGGTGTTTCCCTTATTGGTGCTGATGTACTGGACCATTAAAATCCAGCTCACAAACAGAGTGATGAGCTGGAAAAAAAGAGAGAGAAAAATTTCTCAGTAATCGCCGGCTACTGGCTACAGTGACCCGTGGAGTGAATTAATGGCTGGGTTGATTTTATCGTAACGTTAGTGCCCAAATCGGTCTAAAAGCGACTAACGTGTAAAACATCAAAGCTGGCCCGTATTTCTTTTTCTTCCATAAAAACTTGGCTTGGCCGTGCAGAAACTTGGTGGCTAAAAAGGCATTGGCAAGTTCCATAGATTCTCTTTTATTAACTTCGATAAGTTCGTCTTTGGTGCTACCGCCAAGGAATTTGCGAGGTTCATTGTTATCCGCCCATGACTTTGCAATATTTAAGGCTTCTTCGCCCAATTTATCATCGGGAACCAGCCATTGTACTAAACCTGCATCAAACGCCTCTTTCGCTGTAGGTTTCCAGCCTTCTTGTCCTAACATTCTTTGCGCATTTTCTTGCCCCATAAGACGGGCCAAATGCACACTAGAACAGCCCTCTGGAGGCACACCTAGCGCTGAGAATGGAAGAAGAAATGTGGCTTTTTCAGAGGCAATGATTCCGTTACATAAGGTGGCAGATGTCACGCTTGCGCCAATTGCAGGGCCGTTAAATGCAACAAGAATAGGTTTTGGACAAAGCAAAAATACTTCAAAGAGTGCCTTATTCATCTCATAGATCATATCCCGCAATTTTCTGGGATGCATCAACTTAATGGTGCTCGACAGATTCACGCCAGCCGAGTAGTAATTACCCTCACCAGTAAGAATAATGACTTTTACAATGTCGCTTTTGGTTGCAGCACCGATGGCTGCTTTAATCGACATCATCATATCCATAGTCCAGCCATTGAGCTTTTTAGGCGTATTCATGGTTATTGTTGCAACGCCATCGTTAATCGTCGTTACGAGATGTTTTGCTTCTATGGAAGAAAGACGTAGGTCATTCATGATTATTCTTATCTTTTAATTTAGGCAATTTATAAACAATCTAGAATAATTCTCCCCCGATGACAATAACTGGTTTGTCCAGTTCGGGGGCTTTTCCCTGTCTCTTGGTTAGAAAAAATGTGCTACAAAGGTCGACACGCTCTGGTTTTAGTTTGGTTTTTGGCATTATGTTATTGAGCTTGCTGATGAAAAAGTTAAGTGGTAGCGCCCTTATTGTTCTTACCTTGTCGCTTTGTTCTCTTGTAGCATTACCTACTGTGGGTAGTGAAATCAACTTGGCAGAGGGTTGGCAAAATGCGCCATCAATGCCTTATCGCGTTCAAGAGATCTATCCTACTGTATATAACGACCATATTGTTGTTGCTGGCGGCCTATCGCCAGACGTGGGCAGTGACGGTATAGGTGTTTCAGATCGAGTAGTAGTGTTCAGTTTGGAAGAGCAAGCTTGGAAAGAGGGGCCCGCACTGCCAGAGCCGCGCCATCATCCCATGTTAGTGGTTGTGAATGACAGGCTGTTTTCTTTCGGTGGTTTTACTTTGGGTGAGAATGGCGCTTGGCACAACAGCAGGGATGTACTGGAGTTAATAATTAATCACACTTCAGATAACAGCGATAAGCTGAGTCATGGAGAATGGGTGAAAATCGCAGTAATGCCCGCGCCACTGGCAGAAACGTTAAGTGCAGTGAATAACAACAAAGTTCATCTAGTGTCAGGGCGCACGCCTATTGACCAGGCTAGAAATAACCAGTGGATAGATCACACTGACGTTAGTTTTCACTATATCTTCGATCCAGAAACACTCACCTGGAGTGAAGGGGCAAGCGTACCAACAGCCCGAAATAGCGCTTGTAGCGTTACCACACAAAATAAACTTTTTACAATTGCGGGTCGCACCGTTGTAGGGGGGAACCTCTCATCTCATGAAGTCTATCATTTTGCTGATGGAAGCTGGCGTTCGTTGGCACCACTGCCGCAAGCACAAGGTGGTCTAGCATGCGCCGCAGTTAAGAATAATATTTATGTGTTTGGCGGTGAATTTTTTGACAACGGCGGCGGGGTTTATGCGCAAGTATGGAAATACGACATTGCTTCGGATACTTGGAGTAACATTGGTGAAGCCCCAAAACCTCGCCATGGTTTAGGGGCGTTAGCTGTAGGTAAACAAATATATGTTATTGGTGGCGCATTAGAAGCGGGCGGCAATAAAACGAGTAATGCGATGACGGTTTTTTCTCCATCGAATGCAAATTAGCAATAGAGTGAAGGCTGAAATATTAAAACTTGCAGTGGAAATTGACCGTCAATTAATTCGTGCATAATCGAAGGAACTAACATGCTTAATAACAAAATACCGCCCCCATTAGTCATGCTCATCTTTGGCGGTTTAATGTGGGGAAGTACATTCGTGATAGCGCCAATGACAGTGGTTTATGCGCTAAAGCTTGGCTTAGCGGTTTTTATTGTCGTACTAGGTGTGATTTTTGATATTTTGAGCATTTATTCCTTCAGAAAACACAAAACCACGGTTAATCCACTAAAGCCCGAGTCTTCGAACTCATTGGTTGTATCAGGGACTTACCAACTAAGTCGTAATCCAATGTATGTAGGTATGGCACTGTTTTTAACGGCGTGGTCAGTTTATCTCGCCAGCCCCTTAGCCTTGTTAGGTGTCGTCGGATTTGTGGCTTACATTACAAAGTTTCAAATTAAGCCTGAAGAACAAGCGTTGGAATCACTGTTTGGGAGTGAATATAGTGAGTATAAAGCTAAGGTAAGGCGGTGGTTGTAGGGGAGTTTGTGACTAATGTGAGAGTAAGATCCATTGCACAATTATTAAAATAAACAACACAATGCTCAGTCCTTTCCAAAAGAGGACAGGGTTCTTTTCAATCAAAGGTTGAGAGCGCTGTTGAGCTTTCAAATCACTACTGGGTTTATTTAGATCGTGCCAAAACTCTGAGTAGGCTTCGTACCTATGTTTCGGGTTAGGTTGAAGCGCTTTTTTGAGAGTGAGATCAATCCAAGTAGGCAGGTCTGGACGTATTTTCCTAACAGAAATATATTCCCATTCTGCATAGTTTGTAGGGACGTAATCCTTATAGGGAAACGGTTTAAAAGGAAGCTTTCCGGTCAATAACTCATACACAACCACGGCCAACGAGAACAAATCACTTTGCGCACTGGAATTGTTGCTCATGTGATATTCAGGGGCGATATAGTGCACAGAACCCACCGGTGTATCTGAGGCCTCATAGCCGTCAGTTTCTTCCAGAGCGGCAACGTACACTGTACCGAAATCAATCAGCTTAACTTCGCCTAAACTATTTATCATAATGTTTTCAGGCTTGATGTCTCGATGACGCATTTCCTGACGCTGCATGATACGAAGACCAGATATTGTTGGTTCAATGATTTGCCTTACCTGGCTGAGGCTTGGGGTAGGGTTGTCTAACATCCACTGCCGTAGTGTTAAGCCATCAATAAATTCACACACGTGATACATGAATTTAGCGTCATCTGGCCTGTGGTGAATGCCCATAATGTTTGGGTGATTAAGCCTTTGTCCAACCCATTCTTCGCGCAGAAACCCTGCTAGGTAAATGGGGTCATCGGCAAAGTGTTGCGATGGTGTTTTTAGTCCAAAAACCTGCTGTGTTTTGTCATCTACGACTTTGTATAAAGAGCTTCTGGTGCCGTTAAATACTGTTTGCAGCACGCGATAACCTTCTAGCTTCATGCCAGCTTCTAATGCTGGGGGCATGGCAAGCCGTGTTAGCTGTTGGTATTGCTCATCAATATTCGGATCACTAAGATCATCAATCCGTACAATGACACAAGTTAAATTATCATTGCTGTTGTTTTTTAGCGCTTGGTCTACAACAACTTTCGCTGTAGCTTCGAATAGCATTTTGTCACCTTGTTGGCATCGCTTTAGTTCTTCACTAAGCTGTTTATTGCTAACAAAGTCATGTACGCCGTCGGTTGACAATAGAAATAGGTCGCCACGTCGCAGGTCTATTTTCAGAAAATCTACGTCAAGATGGGGTTCGGCTCCCATGGCGCGGGTTAAGTGTCTGGCGTTGCCATACACCGCTGCGTGATCAGATGTTAACTGCTCGAAGTTGCCGTCTTGCAAACGGTATATTCGGCTGTCTCCTACGTGAGATATAAAACCTGTAGTGGATTTAGCTACCAAAGAGCTGAAGGTCGTTAGCATTTGGCTATGCCCTTGGTTTTGATAATCGTGTTGACCGTTACACCAAAGGTTTAGCCCATTGAGAATTTTTCCTATAGATTTTTTAACCGTCCATGTTTCTGGGGTTTGGAAGTAGTCCTGTACAAAGCTAGTGACACAAGTATTGGAGGCCTCCTTAGCTTTCTTACATGCTGATACGCCATCAGCAATAGCGATTGCCGCTCCTTTGGTTTCTCCAATAATTCCTTCAGGGTGCCAAGCTGCAAACGCGTCTTGGTTTTCAATTTTAATCCCTTGACTGGAATAACCTCCAATCGTAAGGCGCAGTGAGTTAGCCAATTGTTTTACTTCCACATAAGCAAACATCGGCGAGAAACCGCCGATGTAAGTTCAGTTCAGGGTACTTCAACTGATTGGTTAGTTTACGTTAATCAATTCTACGCTACCATCTTCTTTCACCTCAGTGATGGTTCCGCTTGGTTCATTCATAAACAACAATGCCACAAAACCAAGAACCGCGGTGCCGGCAATCACCATAAAGAAGGTCGAAGTATCAACAATTGAATATATGGTTAAGTAAGTTACGGCCCCCACGTTGCCATACGCTCCCGTCATACCTGCAATTTGACCGGTCAGACGACGCTTGATTAACGGAACCACTGCAAATACAGCTCCTTCACCACTTTGCACGAAGAATGAACACGCCATAACCGTCAACACGGCTAACCATATTGGCCAGGCGCTGGTGATTTGACTCATGCAAAAATAACCCACCGCAAGACCTGCTGTAAGAATTAGAAGAGTTTTCTTTCGTCCGAATTTGTCTGAGATTAAGCCGCCGCCAGGACGAGACATCAAGTTCATAAAGGCATACATACCTGCTAACAAACCTGCCGTTGCCATGCTAAGTTCAAAGGTGTCGGCAAAGAACGCTGGGAGCATTGATACTACGGCAAGTTCAGAGCCAAAAGTAGCAAAATAAAGGATATTGAGCACTGCAACTTGCTTGAATTGGTATCGATGAATTTCAGCAACGGGTTTTACAAAGACTTCTTTATTTACCTTGAACGTAGAGTATGCATCGTAAACGTATAGTAGCGCTAGTCCAACGTAAATACTGGTAGCTACGCTTTGACTAAGCATTGAAACGCCTTCTGGCGAAAGCTTCCAGGTTAACAATGCCAATGCTAGGTACATAGGCGTTTTCATAACGAGTAAGAAGAAAAAGTCGCCTTTGCTCGTAACTTCTAAACCACCGAGCTTTTTGGGACGGAAATAGGTAGAACCTTTAGGCGTGTCGGATACACTTTTATAATATACAACACTGAAACAAAGGCTCATTATTCCGGTTATACCTATAGCGTATCGCCAGCCATCGTCACCCCCGAAAACAATAGCAAGAGTGGGAAGGGTGAAAGCAGCGGCAGCTGAACCGAAGTTACCCCATCCACCATAAACACCTTCAGCGGTGCCAAGTTCTTTGGGAGGAAACCATTCACTTACCATACGGATACCGACAACAAAACCTGCGCCAATAAAACCAAGGGCAAAGCGGGCAATCGCCATTTGAGTAAAGTTATCTGCTAAGGCGAAAGCAAAACATGGGATTGAACAAACTGCCAAAAGACTTGAGTAAACTAATCGAGGACCGTACTTATCAGTCAATGCACCAATAATGACTCGAGCCGGAATGGTTAGCGCCACGTTCAGAATTAAAAGGGTTTTCCATTGCGCAATACTAATACCTGTATCACCGACAATGGCTTCTTTCAGTGGTGCCATATTGAACCACACCACAAATGTAATAAAAAACGCCATCCAGGATAAATGAAGAGTTCTCATTTTGCCCTGAAACGACAACAGATTGAACTTCTCTGCAGTCATGTTTGTACCTTTAGTGTCCATTGTGTCCTTTCAAAAAAAAAGCCCATACAGACTTCAGGACACAAGAGTCTGTATGGGCTACATTGCCGTTCTGTCGTTTTTGCTTTTAGATTGCAAATTGATCAGCGCATAATTGTTTTAATTGTAATTAGTCTCGTCACAAGCTCAGTGTAAGACCAGCGTGCTGGAAGCACATTTAATGCCATATAATATAAATCATTACTATCAACCACTTATCCAATCGAGTGAACAAAATTAATGCATAATCGTATTTTTTGTGTGTTTGTTGCACTTTTGTGGTGCTTTGATGTTTTCTTGTGGTGCAGTTGTTTTATTCGAGAGCATTTACTGTAGCTGAATATGTAGCGGCAGAATTAAACATTGAGTAGCCGGCTAAACCCACTAACGCGATTGTAACAACCATGTATGTCAATGCTTTAATGTTATTACCGCTTTGCCTTGCGCTGAGGCATTTGCATATCGACAACGAAAGAAATACAAACAGAAACACGCTTTTAATCAGTGCGAAGAAAACTGCGATGCCTGATTGAGGGTCCTGCGCCTCTATTGCAGGGCTGGCTTGTTTGTAAAACACTGAATACGCTATAAGTGCGCTAAATAGTAGTGCAAACAGTTTATGTTTATGCTTTCTAACGTAGATTGGAATATCCATTTCGCTCTACTTACTAGGTTTGTTTAACAAAGTACATATCACGCCAATTGTGATTTACAGGCACCTTTGCATTAAAAGGCTGGAGTTTAAAGCCAGTCACCTCGCCATTTGCGTCCACATCAAATACCAATAGTGCGCGACCCGCTGCATTTTTGTTTTGCCAGTCCACCTCAAAAGTGTGATCTCGGAATGGAATGAGTGTTCCGTCTAAGTTTTCCATTTTATCGAAGCTAATCTGCAACTGATTGTTGATGAGGGAAAGTGCAATATTTCCGTACCACGCATCTTTGTACTCTCCTTGGTAGTTGGTAATGGGTAAATTCACTTCACCGGTTCCTTTGGGGAGTTTCAATCGCGCATAGTAGCGAGCTTCGGCGTCTTTCATCCATTGTTGGTAGTCAGCAATCCAATCAATTTGCGGGGCGTCAGGCATGAATCCCTTCAATATGGTTTGCATGATGGCACCTCGTGCAGCGCTGTTACTACCGTTGTTCAACAAAACTACACCAAGCTCTAGCTCAGGAACCAAGGCAACATAAGCCTGCACGCCTGACAATGTGCCAGTGTGTGAAATCACTTCAAAGCCATATACATCTGCTTTGCGCCAGCCAATGCCATAGGTTTTAAAGTGAGTGTCATTTCGTCGACGATCATCATCAGTGACATTTAAATTTGTGTGTGATCGCCACATGTAATCGAGTTGGGCGCTGTCGATGATTTGCTCGCCCGTGGCAGTTTGTCCATGATTGAGTAAAACCTGTAACCATTTCACCATATTGCTGGCATTACAGACCATGCCGCCCGCGGCGGCACTGACCAACTCTTTTCCAAAAATACCGTTACGTGGTATGGCAAATACTTCACCGTCTATATCGCCGTGTGAAGCTGCCAAGTTATTGTATTTATTAATATCCATATCACCTGCAAAGCAGGTCATATCCATAGCATTGAAGAAATGTGTGTCAATATAGTCGGCAAAGGGGACACCGCTCACTTTGGCAATAATTTCGCCTGCTACCATGTACATTAAATTGTTATAGGCATAAGTACTGCGAAAACTTGTTGCTGGCGTTAAATGCGCCATGTTGGCAAAAATTTCTTCTCGACTAAATCCGGTGGGCTCTGGCCACAACATGGCATCACCAGCCCCGCCCACCAATCCACTTTGGTGAGTAAATAGGTCGAGAATACGAAATTCTCCAGTAACCCAGTGGTCTTGCATTCTAAATTCGGGAAAGTGATCAATGACCTTGTCTTGCCAGTCGACTTTTCCTTCACTCACTAATTTAGCCATGGCCGCCGCAGTAAAGGCTTTGCTTGTGGATGCTAAGCGAAAGTAGGTATTTTTATCTACTCGCTCAGGTTTGGTTAAGTCACGTAAACCATAACCTTGTAGCTTTACCACCTTTCCTTGGTATACCACGCCCACTGACATGCCTGGTGTGGCGAAGGTATCCAATGCTTGAATGACGGTTTGATCAAAGTTTTCTTGTAGGTGGGCTGGGGCGGATAACGGGTTGGCAACAGCTGATGACACCGCAAAAGAAGCAATGAGTAGATTGACCAATGTAGGTAGTGTGATTCGCATAGTTGAGTTCGCAATACTAGGCTTCAAATAGCTGATTACTATCGAGAATATAGTGTTACCAACACAGCCACAATAGGCAACTGAGTAAAAGTTGCCCAGAATGAGTGTATATAAGTCGAAGGTTGCTCAAGTAAATTGAATTTAACCAGATACGCGATAGGTATTGACTCACTTAACGCTTGGGCCCGGGGCCTACAGAATCTCTGTGGATGACCTGAAAGGGGAGTGTTTTTACGCCACCCGTTTCTCCTGCGGTGACAAACTTAAGGGCGATCTCAGCCATATCATGAAGCGGCTGGCGAACGGTAGTTAACTGAGGCCACACTAACGTTGCTGTATTAACGTCATCAAAACCAAGGATTGATAGATCTTGAGGCACTCGAAGCTCGTGTTTGGCGGCTGTCGCTATAACGGCTGCTGCCATGTCATCATTACTGGCGAAAATGGCAGTAGGCTTATTGTCTTGAGTGATGAGTTTTTCTGCTGCGGTGAGTGCTGAACGATAGGTGAAGTCACCATTTTGAATAGCGTCTTCATCTACGGTCAGCCGGTGTTTTTCGAGGGCCTGCTTGTAACCTTGTACCCGCGCATTGGATACCGATTGTGATCTATCACCTGTTATCATACCAATCGCTGTGTGGCCTTGTTCAATGAGGTAACTCACACAGGCTTCACTGGCAGCAACGTCATTAATATGAATAGACAAACAATCGGGTTTTGACCGACTTAAATCTTTCGACGTTCCAATCAGTGCAACTGGGACTTCTAAATGTGTTATGCAGTCTTCAAGGGCGTCAGTATCTGACATAGGCGGGAGAATAATCATCCCCTCAACCCGTTCGGAAAAAGAAGTTAGCTGGTCTTTTAGTGAGCAGTCAGTATTGAATTCTTCTACGGTAATATAAGCGCCCAGTGAAGTCGTATTTTTTATACATCCATAAAGAAACTGTGACACAAATGAAGATGTAGACGCAAAACAAAATACACCGATTAAGCCGCGTTTCCCCGAAGATAATTGCCGAGCTGCAACGTTGGGCTTGTAGCCCAACGCGTCCATGGCATCCATCACTTTTTGTTTTGTGTAAACGCTAACGGTATTTGCGCCATTGATGACCCGCGAGACGGTCATCAGCGATACGTTAGCTTTGCTTGCAACATCAGCAATAGTGACTTTAGTCTTCAATGTACTGCTACCTCTGGGTATAAATCCGTTTAACTACAAGCTGGCTGAACAATACTTTTTTAAATATTCTGCGTGGCTCGGTAATGTCGCCACTTGTTGTTCTAAGCCCAATGCAATCTTGTCGAGAAATTGTTCAAGTTGCTGGTCGGTCATTTCGTCAACGATTCTGTGGTATCTTTCAGGTACTAGGCCTTGCCCAATCATAACCTGCAACCACGAATCTACAAAAAGTTCTTCTTGGCGCTGAATAAAGCGGCCCGTTTTTTTGAATAGATTCAGACGCTTTTCAAGCGATTCTGGTATGTCCATATTTTTATAGAACTGCCAGTAGGGGGAGTCATCTCTTTCCGTGACTTTGTAGTGCAGCACAATGAAGTCTTTGATTTGCTCGTAGTCAAGGGTTGCAGACAAGTTGTATTCAGCAACTTCCAACGCGTCGATACCATGTTCAGGAAAGAGTTTGATGAGGCGTAAGATGCCTTGCTGAATGAGATGGATTGCCGTTGATTCCAGAGGTTCAATAAAGCCTCCAGATAGCCCGATAGCGACACAGTTTTTGTGCCATAACTCTTGGCGATAACCGGTTTTAAATTTAATCGGGCGGGGAGTTGTTAGCACCTCGCCTTCTACTGAAGATAGGAGTAGTGCCTCAGCCTCGTCATCAGACATATACTCGCTGGCATATACAATGCCGTTGCCCATTCTGTGTTGCAGCGGAATACGCCATTGCCAACCAGCATGATGGGCAATAGAGCGGGTATAAGGCGCGGGTGGTTTATCTGAGCGAGTTTGTACAGCAATAGCTCTGTCGTTGGGAAGCCAGTGAGGCCAATCATTAAAAGGTACCTTCATTGTTTCGTTAATGAGCATACCTTTAAAGCCAGAGCAATCGACAAATAGATCACCATCAAGCTTGCTACCGTCTTTTAATGTAAGACCGGTAATATAACCGTTTTCAGAATCTTGGCAAACGTGCTCGACGTCTCCCTCTATACGTTTAACCCCTTGCTTTTCAGAATGGGAACGCAGCATTTTGGCGTATAGACCTGCGTCGAGATGATAAGCATGGTTCAAGGGCGTTTGCAGTCGACCGAACTTACCCGCTTTGGCGGCTACTGCTTCAATATTGTATTTTGAGTAGTCTCGACAGGCGTTACTGTTGACACCCTTGCGCCAAAAATCATGGAATCCAGCAGCCCATAGCCCTTTTCCAGTGCTACCGAATGCATGAAAATAGTCGTGATTGAGTTTTCGCCAATTTTCGAATTGAATACCAAGTTTGTAACTCCCCTGAGTTTGCTTGAGAAACTCGTGTTGAGGTATTCCAAGAAGGTTATTGAAAAACTGCATGGTAGGGATTGTTGCTTCGCCCACACCGATAGTGCCGATACGATCTGATTCTACAAGCGTGATATTCAGATGACTTAACGATTTAGACA
>JALUXV010000074.1 GCA_027013165.1 Alteromonadaceae bacterium | reverse complement strand
GATAAGTTTGTCTTCAAGCATGAATTCAAAATCGCTTAGCCATTTAGAGGCAAATAGGCTTTCTTCCGCATTGGTAAATCCATTTACTGCTTTGTTAGCAACTAAATAGCTACCATCATCGAGTTTCACGTCAATCAATGCTGCGGGGCCATGGCACACTGCCGCAACACTTCCCTCACTTTGATAAATATCGGCAATAATTGCGTGTAACGCTAGGTCTTTAGGCAAATCAAACATAGCGCCTTTGCCACCAACCACAAAGATACCTTGGTACTTCATTGCGTCTATGTCTTGCGTAGACAAGGTATTATTGAGCTTTGTCATTGCTTGTGGGTCGTTCAGCACTGCTTGATTGTACGCTCTATTTGGGTCGTACTCGTCAGCCACTACTGCACCGCCTTTTGGACTGGCAATATCAACAGTTAACCCATTTTGGGTAAATACCACATACGCCTTCGAAAATTCGTCAAACTCAAACCCAGGGGCAGTTTTGCCACCATCTTGGCCATAGCCACTCAACACCATGAGAATGCGCGGCTGCTCTGTTGTTTCAGCCATAGCTGAAAAGGCTAGAAAAAGGGTCAAGTAACTGGCGATATACAATGTGTAGCGAATAAGTTGTGTCATAGGTCATCCTCCTAATTGTTTAGCTAAGAATGACCTATTGGTTGTGAAATGGATGTGAAAGCTAAGCCTTAATCTGCCAATAAATGACGCAAAGAACGCGAAAGACTTTTCTTACTTGCATAAACGCCGAGGGCTCCAACCGAACTCATGATCACTAATAAAGTGACCAATAACCAAAGTATGTTGGGCTGATAGCTCAAGGAGAATTGAGATTGATAGATAAGCACACCTGCAAAGTAAGTGCCCACTATTGCGCCTGTTGCCGCAATACAGCCGGTCACCAACCATTCGATGACACTTAGCCTCAAACAGGTTTTACGGTCAAAACCAAAGCTGAGAATTACACTATTTTTCTTCTTCTCTTCGGTTTCAAAACCTCGAATAGACGACAAAATAACCACCACAGCCAGTGCAACAATAAGCAATGAAAACCCACTAACCACTTGGGTGACCATGGCTAAAATGGTATCGAATCGAGCTGTCATTTCATCTAGCGATACCATGCGAAGGGAAGGATGACGTTGCCACAACTCACCTAGCAGAGCGAATTGTTCTTTATTAAGTTCAATGCTTGCCATGGAATAGTGAGGTGCATTAATTTGCTCACGCGCAGATGCTGGCATCTGTACCCAAAAGGTTATAGAGCCAGATCCAGCCCGATAGGCATGAGATGCCACTATTTCAAATTGCACAGGCGCATCATTGATATAAAAAACCAACGTATCGCCCAAAGCCAGCCCCAAGTCTGTCATTACCTCCTCTTCAATAGATACCTGTTGCCAATTTTCAGGGTTGCTCTCCCACCATTGTCCATCAACAATGCGATTATTCTCAGGTACCGCATTGCTCCAATGCAAACGAATAGCGGTTTGTAGTGTTTGTAAACTCTCACTCGGTGAGTCATTGAACTGCTCTAGCGACTCGCCATTAACGGCAACGAGTTTCGCATACATAAATGATTTATGCTGACGTACCTCAGCGCCTTGGGCCTGTACCCAGGTTTCAATATCTTGCCATTGCGCTTCACTAGCTTGACTCACTGCCAAGTTCCCATTGTGCTCACGGGTATACGAAGTCATTGATTCACCAATGTCTTTAAGCAGCATCAAGGTAAATAAGAGTAAGAAGGCGCATAGTCCAACGCCAAGGATATGAGTGCTTTTTACCATTATCCGTTGGCGCATCATATACATGGCGAAAGGGAATAATCCGGACAAGTGTTGAGTCGTCCGTTCTCCAAAAAATAACAACAACCAACTGAGCGCTAGTATCAAGGTAATACACACCAGCAAACTCACCAATACCATACCTGTAAGTAAGGCATTGTCGGAATAGATAAAAGCAACGGTGCATAGCACTATGAGAATACACAGTTTTATCAAGCCATTTTTGCTGTTCACTTGATTAGGCTGGGTAAGCGCCCTAAGGGAACTTTGAGCAACGGCCACCCAAATAGGTAGTTGAAATACACAGACCCCACCCACTAAACAGCACCAAACTAGCAACCATTGCCACCAGCGCCACTGCCAAGTTAAATCGTTGAACGTGTTGCCCAACCATTGCACAACGAAGAAATGGCTTAACATAGACACCACCAACACAAAAGGCGTGAGTTTCAACATGTGAAAAACCCACTTAACTACAGACACCCAAAGTGCGGTTTTATGAGTTAAGCCCAAGCTAATACAAATAGCGCTGAAAAACTGCTCCTTCTTTTTTTGCACTTGTGAAAGCTGCTCTATACCAATTGCTGCCATAAAAAATAAAACAATTGACGCTAGTCCAATGAAGTTTTCTGTGCGTTTCCAGAATAGGGCCAATGGGTGTGCACCTTGCTTGTGAAACAAGCCCGCCGCTGGCAATTGTGCATTCTGCCATTCAATAAGCCTAGTTACCTGTTGACTGCTTGCCGCCAGCAAATAGCGATATTCGGTGTGCTCACTAGGTAAGTTGAAATCAGCCATAGTAGCAATATGCACTAAGCCCCGCATTTGTACCGTATGGCCTTCCATGAGTCGGTCGGGTTCATGAACCAAAACTTTACTAACCATTAGCGGTACATTAGCCACTGTCAATGTGTCGCCAATTTCCATGCTCAAGCTGGCGAGTGTTCGCGCGTCTAGCCAAATTTCGCCAGTGGAAGGCCCGAATGAAACTTGCTCGGTTTCCATACCCAACCCAGATGCGATGGCTAGCGTACCTTCTACTGGATAATTTTCTCCCACGGCTTTGAGTTTAACTTGCTGAAAATAAGCATCATGAGAAAGTGTAGCTGTAGCACTTTGCGTTATAGCGATGGCAGAGCTGTTTTGCGCAAAAAACCGTAAATGTTCTTTTGAAAGTGGCTGAGTGTTACTGACAACAAGGTCAGCTCCCAATAGATTCGCCAGATTTTGCTCAAGGTAATGCTGTACCGACAAACTACTTTGGCTAAGCGTTATTACGAACACCATTAATATGCCAAGCACCCAGCGTAGGTATCTATGGTGAGAATAACGGCTCTCTTCATTCGCCAATTGCCAGGCTAATTGAATAGTATTCTGCATTAGCTATTTCTCCCAACTACAGCAAACTCGCACCGCCCTTTCTTCAACATAATTCTATGCTTAGCCCGAGCCGCCAGTACTTCACTGTGGGTTACCACTACTAATCCAGCGCCTTGTTGCTCGCAGCATCGAAACAATACATCTGCAATTTCGTCGGCGTTGTTACTATCTAAGTTTCCCGTGGGCTCATCAGCGAAAATAAATGCTGGTTCAAACACTAAAGCACGCGCAATAGCTATGCGCTGCTGCTCTCCACCACTTAATTGGGCTGGTTTGTGATTTTTCCGGTGTGATAGTCCAACATTGTCTAACCAGGCTAAGGCTTTTCTGTTGGCCTGTTTATCGCCCCGAAGTTTAAGCGGCAGCGCAACATTGTGTAGCGCAGTAAGCTCAGGTAGTAAATGAAACTGTTGAAAAACGAATCCGACGAGCTGTCTCATATTCGACATATCTTTAGCCTGATCTTGTTCCCAACAACACACAGAGCCACCACTAGGCTGCTCTAACCCCGCCATTAGCATAAGTAGACTTGATTTTCCCGCACCGGAAGGACCAGTAATGGCATAGGAATGCCCCTGTTCAATATTGAAGGAAACATTGCTGAAAAGCGTTGTCGTTACATCATTAAGAGAAAACGACTGCTCGACCTGGTTTAACTGGATACGGCGGCTTGAATTGTAAGACATGGCATTACTCGTGTTATCAAGGGTAATGCCACATTACTAACGTCCTTGTGAAATAG
>JALUXV010000073.1 GCA_027013165.1 Alteromonadaceae bacterium | reverse complement strand
ATCCCCTGCTATTGACGTATCACCACGCTCGGTAATATTTGCATAGCTACCATTCAATTGGAGATCGGTATACTTACCTAATTGATACACCAAATTGAGAGTGCCAGAGTAACTTCTGCGAAGGCGATTATCATCTAAATATTCGTCCTCAGCATAACGCCAAGAAAAATTGGTTGTAATTTTCGAGAATGAGTAGCCAAACTGAAAGTTGCTACTTTTTCGTAAAATAACGTTGTCGTCGAATTCGATATTTTGTGTCGTAAACTGTACGATTTGCTCATCGGCAGTAGGAATATAGGTTAAACTATTCGGTTGAAAGCAGTCTGCGAGAGTAGTTGAATCTGCTGGGCAAACAAAAACTCCAAGGTTTTCAGGGTTAGCTAAAAGTCTAGATGTATTGGTAACATTTTCACTGTAAGAAAATGCAGTACGAACATTTTTGGTGTTATAGCTGAACTCTACGTCTGCTGATTCGCCATAAAAACGCCTACCATACGAAGCTGCGAAAGAGGTTCTTGATGACAGCGCCCACTGAATATCAACACCAATAAATGATTCACCATCAATATCTTCCTCACTAGAATTACTTCGATTATTCGTAATCGAAATATATCTGTTGATTGCCGTTCGATAAGTCAGTCCGACGCCAGCTGAATTGAAAGTTCTCACAAAGCTAGCAGAGTCAGTTCTACTAGAGATTTGATTTCCTTCGTGAGTTGCATTTACCCTAAGCGACATCTTGTCAAACAGCTTTGTATCTGAGATGAAATCAAAGTTACGAGTGATAAAATCGTCGCTTCGGTCCTGTTGTTGCGTGAGTTGAAAGCCCCCAGATAGTGACCATAAAAAACGCTTTACTCTATCTCCACTGGTAATTGTGCCCTGCATCGAATAACTATCATTATCTAAAGCGGTATTACTATTAACAGATCGCTCAGAAGCAACATCTGAGTATGTTAGGGTACCATCGACTCGCACCCAGTCATTGTTTTCTATACGTAAACTAGAGTTAACTGTGTTTGAGCGAGTTTTAGATAATTCATTTGGATTATTGATGAAGTCCGTAAGTAGGTAGTTTCCCGCATTGGTGTTTTGATAATTTAGCGCGCCAGTTGCAGCAATAGTTAAATAGTTTTCAATGGCTTGCCAACTTGCGCTGTAACTATAGTTGGGGAATGTGGTGTCATCACTACTAATGTCATTTTCCCTTTCTACGTATGTAGTCCCTGCCGACCAAATACCATTGAAAGTTCTCGATTCAAAGGTAGAAAATATCGTCGGCGATACCGTATAGGAGTAATAGCTGGGTGTGCCTAATTCTTCAGATTGAACGCTTTGATAAACAGCCTCGGCATTGGCAGAGGCGGAAAAGTTGATTGCATTTTGAGCATAGACATGTGCGTTGAATAATAAAAGTATAAAGCAAATGGTTTGGGCAACACATTTTGCGGAAGTGTCGATAATCCGTTTACTTATCCATTCGCTCAGCATAGTAATATCCGTAATAACCACTACCATCAGTGTCCGTGTGAACTGATTTGTTAACTACAAACCCTATTGCCATCTCTGGGTTGAGTCTCTCTACACATAATTTTATATCTGTCATTTTCGCGCGGCCTTCTTCGACAACTATAACCGCTTGTCCTGCAAAATTGGCGAGAATAGCACTCTCGTTGATACCAATAAGTGGTGGTGTGTCGAAAATGACAACACGGTCTGGATAGCGATTCGCAAATTCATCGACAGTGTCGTGCATTTTCTGGCTAGCAAGCAACTCGGTAGATAAATGGTGTGATTTACCCGCGGGTATAATTTTCAACTTGTCCACGTTGGTATGGTAAATAACTTCAGAGATATCATCTACGTCACCAGTAAGGTATTCCATCAAGCCGGGTTTGTGCTTCAAGTTCAATGTTCTCAGAACATTGGGCTTCAATACGTCAGCATCAATCAGCAACACAGTTTTATCTTGCTCTGATGCAATACTCAGTGCCAGATTGGTTGCGGTAAAGGTTTTTCCTTCTGACGGCCGGCTGCTACTTACCATAATTATATTGGGGTTATTTAACGTGCCGGAAAGCGCACCAAAGGCATTGGCGAGTAATTTACGCTTTATTTCACGGTATTCTTCGTTAATTTGTTTGCGTTCACCAGACAAAGAGATAAGACCTTTCTCACTCAACTTTTCAAAGTCGATGCCCAAATATCTTTCCTGCACGGTATTCGGCGGTGTATTTTCAGAGACATCAACAGAGGAAGATACATCTTCTGATTGACTTTGTTCCTCTGTGAAAGAAGCCGATGGTGCAACCGTAACTTCATGTGTGGTCTTGTCGAGGCTAGACTCAGAGGCTTGCTCTTCAAGGCGTTGTTGTTTTGCCTCTTGCTGTTTCTGAAGGGCTTTCTCGATAGTATTTTTCACGACAAAATACCTCTGATAATGTCTATATTCATAATTTCAGATGCGACAAGTACAGCATACATTGAAAACACAGCCCCTGAGGAAAGTAAAAATACCGCCAACCTGGTTCTGTTTTTGCGTTTTATATTCTGAATGTCGAGGTGAGAAACAGTTCCCCAAATTGGGTAGTCAGATACCTGCAATAACTGCTTAGGCCGGATAAGGACGGGTTGCAACTGACTGACTAAGAAGGCCACGCCGATACCAGCACCAAAGCCTATAACTAGCACGGCGGTGTAAAGAATAAGTCTATTGGGTCCTGACGGACGCTTGGGTACGAGCGGAGGTTCAATGATTCTAAACTGCAGATCTTCCGAGGAAACATCGGCTCGTCTGGAAAGGTCGGCAGCTTCTTTTCGCGCTAAAAGTTCTTCATACTTTCGTTTCGTAATACCGTAATCTCGATTTAACGCGGTAGATTCAGCTTCAATTTGCGGGATTAAATCAACTTTTGATTCTAGTCGAGCGATTTTATTATTGATGTCCGCTTCTTTTACCTCAAGAGCTGCTAATTGACTCTCGAGTCTAGTAATTTCCAGCCGTAACTCTCTATTAAGTTCATTTAGCGGCTGTGAGTCGTCGTCAGGTGAGCTGTTAAGAAACGCATCTATTTCCCTTTGTCGAGCCGCTTCTAAGTTTTCTAATAGTGAATTGGTTTCAATGACATCAGGGTGTTGATCGGTGAATCTCAATTTAAGTAGGTCGAGTTGCTCTTCCAAACCCCTAATTCTATCATCGTAACGGGTACGAAGGACCGGTTCGTCCGCGTTAGTCACCCCAAAGCTATCTGATGATTGGTTTCCACCCATTTGTGATTTTATAGAGTCGATTTGTTGTTTAGTTTGTTTAATTTCTAACTCAGTGGATTCTCGCTCGCCTTGGAGTGTTTGTAAGCTGGAATAATAAGTACCGGATAGTGGGAGGATATCATTGTATTGGCGTTTAAAATCTGCAACGCGCTGTTCCGCTTCTGATAATCTACTTTCGTACTCTGCAATTTGTTCATCCAAGAATTTTCCTGCAGTATCGGTATCCCGACGGTTGTTACCTAGAGCTCCTTCAACGAAGAGGTCTAAGGTCTCTTTTACCACTCGTTGTGCAACGGCGGCATCTTGATTCGAGTACGAAATGTTGTAGATGTTGTCTCGGCCGGTAGAGCGTAATTTAATATTGCTACTAAGACTGGTCACCAAACTTTCAAATTGGGCTTCCGTCGACGTAGTGATATCTAAATCACTTTCTCGAGCAATAATCTCCACATTAGATCGGCTCAGTAATGTCTTGGCCATCATTTGGATTTCTTGGTCTGGATTGGTTTGAATTGCAAGCCCGCGTAATAACGGTTGCAAAACTGAACGAGTGTCAACGAAAACCTGAGCGTTTGAAGAATAAGTATCTGGCATGCTGGCAACGTAAACAAAACCCACTGGACAAATGAGCCATGAGAAAATCATCACATAGCGCTT
>JALUXV010000072.1 GCA_027013165.1 Alteromonadaceae bacterium | reverse complement strand
TCTGCGGAAGACGTATTTTATTACCTTCATATCGTTATTGAACAGCTTCACGTGTTTCGTTTTTTTTACCGCAGTCAGGCGGATATTGGCGAAAAGTATCCATCGGTTAAGCGAACCCATCAGGGGATAACCAGTGCGTTGTCAACTCAGTTGGGGGCTTTGTTCAAACAAATGGTGAGCAAAGGTTTGTTTAACGCATCTGGCGCTGAACAGCGATTATTGGTTGAACTGGTTAGCGTTATCTTAATGCAGTCATGTCAGCAAGATGGCGTTTACGAGCGTTTGGACGAAGAGGCCCAGCGATATCATGCACTGTCGTTAGTCATGGTCAGTTTATTGCCGCGACTCAATGTTTCTCAAGAGCATATTGACGAGATTTCAGCAGCGATTAATTCTCATACCATGGCCAATTTGAGTTCACATGTGTCTAACTCGATATCAGAACTGAAGGATTAGTATGGGTAAAAATTTGAGCTTTCTCGATAAGTCATTTTGGATCACCGAGTCAGACGACAACCCCAAACATGTGGCATGTGTTCAGCTGCTAGAAATGCCAGCTGATGCAGATCCTAAAAATTACGTGGTTAACTTACACAGTGAATTTCGCCAGTTTACTCGAGCAACCTCACCGTTTAACTGTAGTGTTAATACGTTTCTGGGGTATCCCACTGGATTCAAGCCCGCAAAAACCATTAACGTTGAATATCACGTACAGTTGCATCGCGTTGATGATATTACTGATCGGCAAGCCCTTGACGAGCTTGTCGCACAAATTCACGACCAACGTTTAGATCAAGATAAACCGCTGTGGCAATATCATTTCTTGTATGATGGAAAGTCGAACACTTACGGTATATACGCCAAAGTGCATCATATGTATGGTGACGGTGCTACCTTAGTTCGGTGGTTTCAAGCGGGCTATTTAGACAAGCCCAACAAAGATACCTTTACCCCTGTGTGGTCGTTGAAAAGGCTTAGACGTAAAAAGCGCGTACCATCAAGCCTGAGCAAAAGGCTAGGTGAGTGGTTGAACACAGCGCGGGCTGCTGTGGATCTGTGTGTTATTGTGCTTCGGCTAATACTCAAGCTCGTTAGAATTAACGTGCATTATATGCCCATCCCTTTTTCCGGCACAAAAACAGTGCTTACAGGTCAAGTAAAGTCTGGTAGGGCAGTAACTACCATGGATATCGATTTTAAACGCGTGAAACGCCTTGCGCGCAGAACTCGGTCAACGGCTAATGAAGTATTGCTGTGTGCCTTTGATATTGGTGTACATAGATTGTTGCAAGATCACGGACAGGTGTTCAAAAAAGCTCTTTATACCAACATGCCAATTAATCTAAGAAAGCCTGGCGAAAAGACGACAGGTAACAAAATAGCTATTGTGCCTGTGCAGCTCGCTCATGGTGAGCAAGACCCTTACCTGCGTTTGCGCCAGATTATCGTTAATCATCGCATTGTTAAATATGCTGCTCAGCATGCACGGCCAGCGGCATTTAGCAGTTATACCATTGTCATCCAATCATTTGCCCTGGCGTTTGAGTGGATGCGGTTATCCAATATCGTTAAACCCATTGCTAATATTTTAGTATCGAATGTCCCTGGCCCGTCTCAAGCTCGGTACTTAAAAGACAGTAAGTTGCTTGCTTGTTATCCGGTGTCGACCATGACGCCAGGCGGAGGTGTTAACATTACGCTCATGACCTATAACGGCGTAGCTAACATAGGTATGGTGTGTTGCAACAAAGAGATCTCATCACTGCGCCCGTTGGCAGATTACATTGCTGAGGCCTTTGATATGTTGGAGAAAAGCGTTGACGACCCATCGTTAAATATTGAAGACATTGGCGAACATAACGACAGAGTGCCAGTGTCTATTGTGAGTGATCCGTTTCACTAAGTTAAACGCCCTTAATGCGGATTAAAAATAAAAACGCAGTGCTTCTGGCTCCACTCGCACTGATTTGCCCAGTCTTACAAATAGCGCCTCTCGCCAATCTTTATCGGTGATGGTGTAACTGGTAGGAATTGAGCTTACGTATTGATTTACTAGCGCTCTAATTTGTGGCGTATGGTAATCAAGCACAGACTGTTTAGACCCATTAAGGTACAACGACAAGTAATTGGTGACTTGGTCTGAGCTACCGCCACTGACTAATGAAAGTGCACTTTTAAAACCTCGCGTAAGCGGGTTGTTTGACAGTCCTCCTTCGCTAAAGGGCTTAGCTCCAAGCAAGGCACTTACTGGGGACGGCACTAACTTATCCAGTAAAAATTGGGTGTTTTTAATCAGTGAATAGTCATCGTTGACAAGTGAAATAGTCTCAAGAGTTACGTGGTCAATACTCAATGTTTTGGATGTTGCGGAGTATATAGGCTCACCTGATAACGTGAGCACAATATGAGCGCGATAAATGCGGTTTTCCATTACCGTAACATTGAGCTCACCTAATAGCTGGAGAGCAATCTGGTTAGACGGTGGGTGTAAAGACAGACTGCTTTGAACCATAGTCAGTTGTGCATTACCCACAGGAATGTTAACCGGAATAGTCATTGGAAGGTGCTTATCGACTAGGGGCGAAAGTTCTTCCAGCGTATAGTCGTCATGGCGAAGCTTGCCCAGCTTTACTAAAACAAAACCAATCCCTAATTTACATTTATCTTTAAACGACAGTGACATGTAATTCTCAAAACGATGATTTAGCACTAATTAATCAGTGTATTTTGACATTCCGCAATATGGTTAAGAAAAAGGTATCACATAATACTTAGTCCTCAGCTAAATTATTTGATAATCTGGTCGTACCACAACAATTTTTTTACATTTGTATCCAATTGGCCCAATCGTTTGGAGGTCTAAATGAACGACACACACAACAATTTTGACTACATCGTTGTAGGAGGGGGATCAGCTGGTGCTGTCATGGCAACTCGGCTTTCAGAAAACCCTACGGTAAATGTGTTGCTCATAGAGGCTGGAAGTAAAGACTCAAACCCTTTCATTCACATTCCATTCGGGCTTTCAGTGTTAAGTCGTTTTGATGGCATAGGGTGGGGGTATCATACTGAACCACAAACCGCGCTCAACGACAGAGAAATGTTTTGGCCTAGAGGTAAAACCTTGGGTGGAAGCAGTAGTGTTAATGCAATGTGTTATATCCGTGGTCAAAAAGAAGACTATGACCAGTGGGAAGCGTTAGGTGCTGTTGGTTGGAGCTTTGAAGATGTACTCCCCTATTTCAAGAAGTCCGAGAACTTTGCCTTGGGAGCTGATGAATATCACGGTGTTGGCGGGCCGCTTTCAGTGGAGCCACTAAAACACAAGAGCGTTTTGTCACAAGCGTTTGTTAATGCTGCCAGTGCAGGTGATTATCAAGTACTTGAAGACTTCAATCGTGACGACAGAGAAGGGCTGGGTTTTTATCATGTGACTCAAGTTAACGGACAGCGATGTTCAACGGCTAAAGGCTATTTGTCGCAAGCCAAGCACCGCAATAATTTGACCGTGCTTACCAATGTATTGGTGGAAAAAGTATTGATAAAGCAAGGTCAAGCGCAAGGTGTACAAGCCAGAGTGAAAGGAAGGGCTAAACGGTTTCACGCAAAAAGCGAGGTTATTTTGTGTGGTGGTGCTATTAATTCGCCTCAGTTACTGATGTTATCTGGAATTGGGCCGCGGGCTGACTTGGAAGAAAAGGGGATATTTGTACAAGTGGATTTGCCTGGGGTGGGTGAAAACCTGCAAGACCACCTAGATGCTATCGTTCAACAAACATGCGAGGCAAGAGAAGGGTATGCCGTTGCACCAACCGCACTACCTCAATATGTTAAAGCTAGCGTGGATTACTTGTTCAAGCGCAATGGTATCTTTTCATCCAACATTGCTGAGGCGGGTGGGTTTGTTCGCTCTTCGCTGGCCGACTATGGGCCA
>JALUXV010000071.1 GCA_027013165.1 Alteromonadaceae bacterium | reverse complement strand
TAACTTTTTCACAACACCACTGTGCATAGCAGCGATCTGTACGGTTGCTTTGTCGGTCATCACCTCTGCAACAGGCTGATCTTCTTCGATAACGTCTCCCTCGTTAATCAACCATTCTAGAAGTTCGCATTCGACAATCCCTTCACCAATATCAGGCAATATAAAATCTACTGTCATTTCTTTATCCCTTAATAATGAAGTGTACGCTTAATGGCTTCGTACGTTTTGGTTTCATCGGGCATATATTCTTTTTCATGAGCCAATGGATACGGCGTATCCAGACCACAAACACGAGCAATGGGCGCTTCTAAATACAAGAAACATTTATCTTGGATCGTTGCTGCAATTTCACTGGCGAAGCCGCCGGTTAAAGGCGCTTCATGATTAATAAGCAATCTACCTGTTTTCATAACAGAGGCAGCTACGGTCTGCGCATCCCAAGGGGCGATGCTCCTTAAGTCAATAACTTCACAAGACACGCCGTCGTTCAACGCTCGTTGCGCAGCCTTTTGTAGAATTTCAATTTGCGCTCCCCACCCCACGAGCGTGATATCTGTACCTTCTTGCACTATGTCAGCTTTACCTAACGGTAAGGTGTAGTCTTCTTCGGGAACCTCACACACAGAAGCGCGATACAAACGTTTGGGTTCAAGGAACAACACGGGGTTTTTGTCTCGTATAGAGGCTAAGAGTAACCCTTTTGCCTGATATGGATCTCTTGGGATCACTATCTTAATGCCAGGACAGTGAGCAAAGTAGGCTTCAGGCGACTGACTGTGATAATGCCCGCCATTAATACCGCCGCCATATGGCGTGCGTATGGTGAGCGTTCCCACGTCAAATTGACCTCCCGAGCGGTACCGGAATTTTGCGGTTTCATTAACGATTTGGTCGAAAGCAGGAAAAATATAATCACCGAATTGGATTTCAGCCACGGGGACAGAGCCTTGAGCGGCCAAACCATTAGCAAATCCAATAATACCTTGTTCAGTCAACGGGGTGTTAAAACAACGGCCCTTGCCAAACTTTTCCTGAAGGTTACTGGTCGCTCTAAATACGCCGCCAAAATGACCAACGTCTTCACCAAAAGCCATGACTTTGTCATCTTTATCCATGGCAGTGATGAGTGCATTATTAATTGCTTGAAGAAGATTCATTTGTGGCATTATTTCACCCTCGCAGACGTACTAGGATATTGTTCTGGATATTTTTTTATGTGACGTTTTAGGTCTGCAAGTTGCTCTTCAAGATGCCAAGGCACCTCATCTAATACATCTGTAACTAACTCTTCAACGGGACACACATCGATAGTCTCTGCTTTCTTAAGGGCAGCTAGTACTTCTTGGCGTACTATGTCCATTTGCTTGTTATGCGCTTTAACGTCTAACCATCCTTTGTTTTCTAACCAGATAGCCAAACGATTAATAGGATCTCGGGCCTTCCATCTGGCTTCTTCGTCTTTTGAACGATAGCCACTTGGATCATCAGAGGTTGAGTGTGCCGCCAATCGATATGTCATGGCTTCGATAAGCACTGGTGCGTTTTGCTCTATCGCCGTTTTGCGAGCAAGTTTAGTTGCATGGTAAACGGCGAGTGGATCATTACCGTCAACGCGAATGGTTTTTACACCATAGCCGATTCCACGTGAAGCAATACCATCTCCGGCAAATTGCTCTTCCGCTGGAGTAGAAATAGCGTACCCATTGTTACGACAGAAGAAAATGACTGGACAATTAAGCACAGCGGCCATATTTAACCCCGCGTGAAAGTCGCCCTCTGACGCAGCTCCCTCACCAAAGTAACAGATAGTTACGGCCTCATTACCCTGCATTTTTTGCCCATAGGCGTAGCCAGCGGCTTGAGGTATTTGTGTACCCAAGGGTGATGAAATGGTCATAAAGTTTAACGCTTTATCACCATAGTGAATTGGCATTTGACGTCCTTTATTAGGATCTTCTTTGTTACTGAACATTTGGTTCATGAATTGAGTTGTTGTGTATCCTCGATAGGCCAAAGCACCCTGCTCTCGATATTGAGACATAATCATATCGTTGTCAGATAGTGCAGCAGCGCTTGCCACCGATGCAGCCTCTTCACCAGTACTCGCAAGATAAAAACTGATTCTTCCTTGACGCTGTGCCGCTACCATTCGTTCATCAAGTACCCGAATGTAGCTCATCGTGCTATGGATTTTTAACGCCGTGTCTTTGTCTATATCCGTTGGCTGAGCACCATCAACGTCGTTCCCCTCAGCATCAAGCAACTGGAGCATGGGAATGTCGATGACACCGTTTTCGATTAAGTTGACCACATTGGTAGTACCAACATTGGCGAGATGATTTCTGTCTATCATGGTTTTCGCGCTCCGTTCAGGTTCGCTATTGTATTTATTTGGTATATACAATGTTTATTATTTGTTAATTACCATGCTAGTAGATTGTTGTTTCATTCACTTTGCTATTTTTTGAGCATTTATCATTCAAATTAGGAACCGTGTCCGCTCTAGCTACCTTTATATAGGACAGCCATACTTTAGTAAGGGCACTTACATGAATTTTAATCTTCACTTAAAACAAAATAATTTAATTGCAAATTGGTCTTACCTTCTACTTACTTCTGACACACCTATAATTTTAGGTCAACATAAGTCTTTGTATTTCAACTTAATTAAAAATGAGAAAATGTAACAATTTGTGTAATTTGTTTCTTTAGACACATCTTATTACAAACGCCAACAAAGTGTGCTAGAACTAATAACGTTGCCGTAATTGTCGAAATTAGGGTGTAAAACCCAATACCTTCAAAAAAACAAAACCTACGGCAGCTCCAGGGAACTATAAAAAGAGATAAATTATGAAAAAAACATTACTGAACACCCTAGTGGTGGCTGCATTAGCAGGTACTGCCGCTGGTTCGTATGCCACAGTAGGTGGTATTTCTGGTTCATCAGTAGAACAATTAAATGCGATGGAAGCGGCTTTTGATAAGAAAGGCATTTTAGCGAATGCTATTGAAGTCGATAGTAATCACGTTCGTGTAATTGTTCAGTTAGACGATGCACCTATGGCCCAATTTGCTGGCGTTAACCCTATGGTTAGCGGCCTTGTTGCAGATAAAGGTCAGAAAGTTAATTTTGAATCTTCCGCCGCAGTTAACTACAAAGAATTCCTAGTTTCACAACAGCTGGCGACTATCGCACAAATCAAGCGTTTAGATGCTGGTTTCGCCGCAGATTATTCTTACACCGCTGCGTTCAACGGTTTTGCTGGCGTTATTTCGAAAGATGCTCTTGACAGCTTGGCAGCACTTCCAGGCGTTAAAGCGGTTTATCCAGATGCGATTCAACACAGTCAAATGGACGCTAGTCTTGACCTAATTAATGCTATCGACACATGGGAAAAAGTCGGTGGTAAAGAAGGTGCAGGTGCTGGTGTTAAAGTAGCTATCGTCGATAGTGGTATTCGCCCAGAAAACCCGTTATTTAGTGGTGAAGGTTTTACTGCGCCAGACGCCTCTGAGCTTCCAGACGATGATTATTGCTCTGTAGATGCAAACTTCTGTAACGCTAAACTTATCGTTGCACGTCACGCCGTGGTTCCAGCAGGTTTTAGTGTTGTTGAAGAAGAATACGACTCACCTCTTGGTTTTAACGGTCACGGTACTCACGTTGCTGGTACAGCTGTAGGTAACTACGGTGTAATGGCCGAGCGCGACGGTGCTAGCGCCGAAATTTCAGGTGTTGCGCCTGCTGCATACTTAATGGTGTATAAAGGCTTATACGCTACGCCTGCGAACCCAGCTTCTTCAAGTGGCGCGAATTCAATGCTGCTGTCTATGCTTGAATACTCGCTACTGGATGGTGCTGATATTGTAAACAACTCTTGGGGTGGCGGCGCAGGTGGTTCACCTGAAGGTTCTCCTTACGCAGACGTTTTCGATGCAATGAATGATGCTGGCGTTGTTACGGTATTTGCTGCCGGTAACGATGGCCCAGGTGCAGGTACTATTGGTTGCCCAGGGTGTTCTGATGCAGTGCTTACTGTTGCAAACACCACAACCGACCGTTTGTTTGCAAACGAAGTCACTATTGAAGGCGATACCACTATTGGAGCTATTCCGGCAATTTTCTCTGGTGCAGTACCTGTAACAGAAGCCATTACTGGCCCAGCAGTTTATGCAGGTGAAGTAGAGCCTGAGAACTTTGAAGGTTGTGTGGCTTATGCTGACGATACAACTTTTGCTGGCAGCGTTGCAGTAATTAGCCGTGGTGCATGTTCTTTTGCAGACAAAATTGCAAATGCTGAAGCGGCTGGCGCTACAGCGGTGTTAATTTTCAACTCTGCTGGACGTGGTGAAGCACCATTCCAAATGGGTGGTCTTAGCCCTGACCAAACTATCCCTTCACTTATGATGCCATATACGTCTGGCTCGGCACTTGCTGAACTAGCAGCATCAACTGATGATGCGGTAAATGTAACAATTGGTGCTGATGTTGTTCGTTCAACGTCTCCAGCGCTAGCTGACATCATGAATGATTCTAGCTCACGTGGCCCTAACGGTGATCCTCGTTTCCTGAAGCCGAACCTAGCAGCACCAGGTACTCGTATCTTCTCTGGTGAATCACCAGATGCACCGGGACATGAAGACGAAAGCTTCTCGTTCAAAGGTGGTACGTCTATGGCGTCTCCACATGTAGCAGGTGCGGCTGCCCTACTACGTCAAATGCATCCTGATTGGTCTTCACAGCAAATCAAGAGTGCACTTGTTGCTTCTAGTATCCGTGACGTAGTTAAAGAAGACGGTGTAACACCGGCTGACAACTTTGACATGGGTGCAGGTCGTCTAGACGTATTACGTGCTAGTACTGCTGAACTTACATACAGCGACCTTAGCCTTGTAAGTGCAGACTGTTTCTTAACATGTGACATGTCTATCACAGTAACAAACACCAGCGACAGCGATGTTAGTGTAAGCCCTACAGTAATGTTTGATGACGCAGGTATTTCGGCTTCTGTTTCACCAGCGGACGCAACACTTCCAGCAGGTGCTTCAGCTGAAATCACACTTTCTGTTGACGTATCTACTGCAAGTACCGGTGCTTGGACATTCGGTGGAATTAACTGGACAGACGGTAATGATGCAACGACAGACTACTTTGTACCTGTAGCTGTTTATCCTATCAGCAGCGATGAGCCATCGCTATTTACTACCACGGTTAGCAGCGACCTAGTTGCTGAAAACGGTATGGTAGAAGTAGAAGCATATGCAAACAACCAGTCAGTCACTGGCCTAATTAGCATTACTGGTGAGCTTGATCATAAATTCGATCTTAACGAAGCAACCCTTTCAGCGGTTAAGAACGGAAATCAAGAGCCTGTTAGCTTCGACGCGGATACAAACACTATCATGTGGGAAGGTGCGCTAAATACAGCATCATTCAGCATGACTGAAGACGGTACAATCGGTGATCTGTTAGAAGGCTTCAACTTACCTCGTTACTTACCCATGTCATGGATTGGTGTTACTCCAGTAACATGTTCATCTGTTTGTGATGATACAACGGTAGAAGTTAGCTTCAACGGTAATACCATTACTTATTTGGGTAAAGAATATACCTCAATGCAAATCTCTTCCAACGGGTTTGTTTCATTGGGTACAGACTCTGGTAGCGTTTCTACGTATCAACCACATGAGCTACCTGGTCTTGAAGAGCCTAACAATGTTATCGCTCCTTTCTGGACAGACTTTGACTTAGACGGAACGTCAGATACAGATACTGGTACTGGTAACATCTATGCGGCAGATTTAACCACTGGTCACTTTGTTGTTGAGTGGGAAAATGCACAAATCTGGGGTGTAGACGGCACTAGCGTAAACATGCAGCTTTGGTTCGACTATGATACTGGTGATGTCCATTTTGTATACGGCGATATGAGTGCTCCTCAATATGATACCGTTGTTGGTGCAGAAAACAGCACAGGCAGCGTTGGTATTACGCACGCAGCAGTATTGGCTGATGGTGTAATGGGTACTATGCCTGGAAGCAACCAGGAATATGTGCTAAGCGCAGCTTCTGGTGACGATATCTCGATTCAATTCGCAGGTAACATTGTTCCAGCTACTGAGTACATGGACGACATGGTATACGTAGACGAAGATGCTTCTGCAACTTCAATGGTACTTACCAACGAGTCTGATGCGACGGTTATCAATACATTCACTATGGAATCGCTTTCTGGTGACTTCCGTTCATTCGCACCTATTACAATTGACAAACCAGCATTGGATGCGTCTAGCGTGGTTGTTGCAACAGCACCTGCTAATGGTACTGCGACGGTGAACGATGACGGCACTATCACTTATACACCTAACGCTAACTACTATGGTGAAGATTCATTCACTTATACGGTAGATTACGTAACTGCAACAGACGCTGATCCAGTCACTGTTGGTGAAGGTACAGTAAGTGTTATGGTAGCAGGCGTTCAAGACGCACCTGTATTGACTGTATCTGCTCCAGCATCAGTACAAGAGCTAAGCGACTTTACTGTAACGGCATCTGCAACAGACGCTGATGGTGACGACGTTGTAATTACTATCAACGGAGTGGAAACTACTTCATACACTGGCACAGCGCCAATTGCTGAAGAAGGTTCAATCTCGGTAGTAATAACTGCAACTGATGGTATCGACACTGTTACTGACACTGTGTCTATCCGAGTAAACAACAAAGGTGGTGGTTCAACTGGCTGGTTAGCATTGCTACTTGTTCCAGTGCTTTATCTACGTCGTAAAATGAAGTAATTCATTATTCGAAAATAGAAAGAGTCGCTTCGTGCGACTCTTTTTTTTGGCAATAATTAATCGTTCCCTTTTTCAGCCATATTACTAATAGTTGAACTCAGGGTTTTATTGGTTTGAACCCCCATATCCCGAAAATTTTCAACTTGCTTAACAATGTTTCCTCTTCCAGTTGCCAACTTGTTCAGCGCTGAATCGTATTGCGACTGTGCACTTAGCAGCGACTTACCTACTTTTTCAAAATCAGTAACAAAACCTACAAATTTGTCGTGCAGCTTTGCGGCATGTTGAGCAATGTCTTGAGCATTTCGATTTTGATATTCGTATTGCCAAATATTATTGATGGTACGAAGCGCAACTAAAAGATTGGTTGGACTCACCAACATAATATTATTCGATAGCGCAAGTGAAACGAGTTCTGGATCTTCATCGATCGCGAGTAAAAATGCGGGCTCTACAGGTACAAAAAGCAAAACGTAGTCGAGTGTTTTAATACCTTCTAGTTGATGATATGCCTTTTTACCCAAACCTTTAATATGATTCTTAATAGACAATACATGCTCCGCCATATATTGACTACGAGCATTGTTGTCATCGCTGTTAAAATAGCGTTCGTAGGCATTCAAGCTTACTTTCGAATCGATAATTACGTCTTTGTCGTTAGGAAGATGCACAACAACGTCAGGCTGATATCGCTTACCTTCATCGTTCTGAGTGGACACCTGAATTTCAAATTCGTGGCCCTCTCGAAGTCCAGATTCCTTTAGGATCCGCTGTAAAACCACTTCCCCCCAATTACCTTGAGCTTTGTTATCTCCTTTCAGAGCCAGAGTCAATGCAGCAGCCTCCTCTGTGATTTTTTGGTTTAATGCCTTCAAACTTAAAATCTCAGTTTTCAACGACGCTCGTTCTTGTCCTTCACGGATGTGTTGGTCGGATATCTGCCGTTTAAAACCTTCAAGCTCGGTTTTAAATGGCGAAAGTAATTCATTAAGACTTTTATGCGAGTTCGCGTTGAACTTTTCTACATTTGTATCGAGTACCTTAGTAGCAATGTTTTCAAAGTTAGCGGTCAATTTTTCTTCTGTGGCATGAAGTAGTGCTAATTTTTCTTCATGACTTTGTAAAAGTGCGTCAATTCTAGCCGTGTGGGCTTCATTTTTTGCCACAAGCCGAGTGTTTTGCGCTTGCAGTTCACCGTTAACTTGCTTTTCTTTTGCCAATGCCTCATTTAATGATTTGCTGTGATTTAACTTTTCAGTAAAAACACCAACTTGAATTTGTAAGTCATGGTTTTTCTGTAATTCTTCGTTAAGTGCACGCTGTAATGTTTTGAGTTTGTATAAGGTGTACAAAAATAGTGAAAAACAAACCGTGGCAATAATGATAAGACTGGGAAGTGTCCATTGAAATGCTAACAAAGCAAAGCCCTTAATACTGATAATATATACAGCATTAAAACAAAAACGGGTGCATTGCGCACCCGTTTTTTAATTTGAAAAACTAGTTGTTTACTTTGATAGCGCGCTATCTAACTCTTCAATTTTAGCTTGCCAAATGGCGGGACCTGTCTTGTGTGCATTTGCACCTGTACTATCAACCGCAACGGTTACCGGCATATCTTCTACTTCAAACTCGTAGATAGCTTCCATGCCCAAGTCTTCAAATGCTACCACTCTAGACTTCTTGATTGCTTTAGACACTAGGTACGCAGCACCACCCACAGCCATTAAATATACCGCTTTATGTTTAGCGATAGAGTCTACGGTCGCTGGGCCACGCTCTGCTTTACCTATCATGCCAATAAGACCAGTTTCTTCTAGCATTAGATCGGTAAATTTATCCATACGCGTTGCTGTAGTGGGGCCTGCTGGGCCAACAACTTCGTCGCCAACAGCGTCTACGGGACCAACGTAATAGATAAAGCGATTCGTTAAATCTACACCTTCAGGAAGGCCTTCGCCATTTTCCATCATGGTTTGAATGCGTTTGTGTGCCGCATCACGGCCTGTTAGCATCTTGCCAGAAAGTAGAACGGTTTCCCCAACTTTCCATTCTTGAATGTCTTCTTTAGTCACGTCATCTAGATTAACACGGCGTGTATTTTCACTTACTTCCCAAGTCACTTCTGGCCAGTCTTCTAATTTAGGTGGCGTTAATTCAGCAGGGCCAGAGCCGTCTAAATAGAAGTGAGCGTGACGTGTTGCCGCGCAGTTGGGGATCATAGCTACCGGTTTTGATGCGGCATGGGTTGGCATTGATTTTATTTTAATGTCAACAACCGTTGTTAAACCGCCCAAACCTTGCGCACCAATACCTAACTTGTTAACGCGGTCGAATATTTCTAAACGCAGTTTTTCGTCGGTAGTTTCCGCACCGCGGTCAATAAGCTCTTGAATATCAACCGGATCCATTAAGCTTTCTTTTGCTAGTACCGCTGCTTTTTCTGCCGTACCGCCAATACCTATACCCAACATGCCTGGTGGACACCAACCAGCTCCCATAGTAGGTAAGGTTTTTACCACCCAATCAGCAATGTTATCACTAGGGTTAAGCATAACCATTTTTGACTTGTTCTCAGAACCACCACCTTTAGCGGCGATCATGACTTCAATTTTGTCGCCTGCAACCAAGTCTAGGTGAACCACCGCAGGGGTGTTGTCTTTGGTATTCTTTCTAGCACCAGCAGGATCAGCAACAATAGAGGCACGCAATGGGTTATCAGGATTGGTATATGCACGGCGAGTACCCTCGTCTACCATTTCCTGAACTGTCATATCAGTTTTGTCCCAATTAACCGCCATACCTACTTTTACAAAGCAAGTCACAATACCTGTGTCTTGACACAAAGGGCGCTTGCCTTCAGCAGACATACGAGAGTTGATTAAGATTTGTGCCATTGCATCTTTCGCTGCTTGGCTTTGTTCTTTGTTGTAGGCCTCTTCGACGGCTTTTACATAATCTAACGGGTGATAATAAGAGATAAATTGTAGGGCATCTTCGATGCTGTCAATGAAATCTTGTTGACGGATAACGGTCATGACATCCTCTTTTTTCTTTGGCTTTCGTGGTCTTAGCTTAGTAAAAAAGCGTATACTAGCGCATCTCGTGTGATGGCACCATGTAAAGTGTACTGTCATTACTAAACAAATTAACGATTTAACACTAAAGTGGTAGCTCCTTATTGCCATTGAGTATGCATCGTTAAGCGTAGGTCATAGCTCCCGTTTTACTATGTTGTTTGATAAAGATTTAACTATTTCAATTACTCCCTTTTCACTTGCACCTGATACGTGTATCCGCGCCATGTTTTCTAATGTCGCACACCTACCTGGTGCAATTTTATTTGATACCTGCCAGTCAACAAAAAGTGACGGACGGTTCAACATTATGGTGTGGGACCCTATTAAAACGGTAAGAGCAATTAATGGAAATGTTGAGCTAGTCGATTATCAAAACAATCAAACTCAAGTACTAGACATGCCGCCATTTAAGGCCGTTGAAGAATATCTTCACCGCCATGTTTCAAATGCCAGTGTACGAGCGCAAGATCGCGCTGTAGCAGACGAACTCCCTTTCATTATTGGTGTAGCGGGAATGGCTGGTTACGATACTGGCCGCTACTACGAAAATATTCCCAGCATTGCGAAAAATGATTACAAAACACCAGAATTTGAAGTGCATTTGTACCTGAAATCTATCATTCATGACAACCAAACTGGCGACACGTTTTTTTGCTCACTTGGCAATATTCATCTGCCCGAATTTAACAACGGAGTTCAAGGGCGTGCCTTCTCACTAACTTCGGCGTGGGAATCAAACCTTACCCAACCGGTTTACGTGGATAAATTGGCGGCAATCAATAGCTATTTAAAGGCCGGCGATTGCTATCAAATTAATATGGCTCAGCGATTTTCGGCAAGTTACACAGGGTCTCCTTGGGCGGCATACCAACATTTGAGTACAGCCAACAATGCACCATTCTCGGCGTATATGCAGTTAAACAATGGAAGTATATTGAGCATTTCGCCCGAGCGATTTATTAAAGTTCAAGATCGAAAAGTAGAGACCAAGCCAATAAAAGGAACCCGTCCTAGGTTCAACGACCCTATCGAAGATGAAAAAAGCGCACAATCATTACTTTCAGCAGAAAAAGACCGTGCTGAAAACCTAATGATTGTAGATTTACTGCGTAACGACATTTCGAAGCACTGCGAACCTCATAGCGTTAAAGTGCCTGCATTATTCGCACTAGAAAGTTACGAAGCCGTACACCACTTAGTAAGCACAGTTGTGGGTAAACTCAATGCGGATACATCGCCGCTTACGTTACTTGCTTCCGCGTTTCCAGGGGGCTCTATTACTGGGGCACCAAAAGTGCGTGCCATGGAAATTATTGACGAATTAGAACCCAATCGGCGCAATATTTATTGCGGTAGTATGTTTTATATGGGCTTTAGGAATGATTTGGACTCGAGTATTTGCATTCGTACAATATTAGCAGCAGACAACACCTTATATTGCTGGGCTGGCGGTGGTATTGTTTTAGATTCGAAACCTGAAGACGAATATCAGGAAACGTTAGACAAAGTATCTAAAATATTACCCGAATTGGAAAAATTGAGTGACCAAAGCTGAGTTTATACGAAGATTTCATCACTTGCGGGCGGTAAAGCAAGCACCTGACTTCCCTCTAACAAGAGAGGGACGCGCTGCATCTGTGCTGATTCCATTAGTGGAATACCAAGATGGTATGAGCGTTATCCTAACTCAGCGAGCATTGCACTTAAAACATCACCCTGGTCAAATCAGCTTTCCCGGAGGAGGCGTCGAAGACTCCGACCAATCAATATTTGATACCGCGTTACGAGAAACCCACGAAGAAATTGGTATACCGCCGGAATTTATTGATCCCGTTGGTTCACTGTCAAGGTATCGGACAATAAGTGGTTATAATATTCAGCCCGTGGTTGGCTTTGTAAAACAAGATTATCCAATAACCATAGATTACAACGAAGTGGATTCGGTGTTTGAAGTACCGTTAGCTTTTTTGATGAATCGCACTAATCACCTTGCCCACTACATTAGTCGTAAAGGTGAACGACACGCCATTTACTTCATTCCTTGGCAAGGCCACTTAATCTGGGGAGCAACTGCGGCGCTGCTGCGTAACCTGTCTTATCACCTCGTGCCTTAATATCACTTTTTGCATTAAGTTGTTTTCGTAACTATATCTATACATGTATTAGCAATTCTAATCACTACATTAGCTTTTCTAAATTGCAGTTGGACTGCACCCCATGCACTATAGTTAAAGCATAATAATAAGAGTGTAAATTTATGATTAGTGTATTTGACATGTTCAGCGTGGGCATTGGACCTTCAAGTTCCCATACGGTCGGACCTATGCGAGCTGGTGCAGAGTTTGTACAGCGGCTGTCCCAGTCACCGGAGCTTTTCAATCGCATAACCCGAGTTACCGTAGAGTTGTTTGGTTCATTGGGGCAAACAGGTATTGGCCACGGTACTGGAAAGGCTGTAATACTCGGCTTGCTGGGCGAAATGCCAGATACTATAGATGTAGACACCATAGAGCCATTATTGGCGCAAATACAAGAAACCGAACAACTACAACTGAACGGCATGCGAAAGGTGGCATTTCCGAACAAAGGCGCCATTGTATTTCACCGTCGTAAAACCTTACCTAAGCACGCTAATGCATTAACCTTCTATGTGTATGATGGCGATATACTGCTGAGCGAACAAACTTACTACAGTATTGGTGGCGGCTTTATCATTAAAGAAGAAGATTTCGATCTTGCTCGCAAAGAAGCCATTATTACAAGTGAGAACCTCCCTTACCCGTTCCATTCAGGCGAGTCACTGGTAAGTTTATGCAAAGAAACCGGCTTAAGTATTAGTGCATTAATGCTAAAAAACGAAAAAGCACTAAGTAATAACGACACCAAAGCTCACTTATTTTCAATTTGGCAAGTCATGGATGCTTGTATTGAGCGCGGTATCGCTCAAGAGGGCATTTTACCTGGCGGTTTGAAAGTGGTTCGCCGCGCTCCAGGCCTTTACAGAAAGCTCAAAATTGAACAAACCACCGATCCTATGAGCGCTATGGATTGGGTTAACTTGTTTGCGCTAGCCGTAAACGAAGAAAACGCCGCCGGTGGCCGAGTAGTAACAGCCCCTACCAATGGTGCTGCGGGTATCATTCCAGCAGTATTGAAATACGTTGATAAGTTTATACGCCCGGTAGACGAAGACACGGCGAGTAGATTTCTATTAACCGCTGGCGCAATAGGCATTTTATACAAGGAAAACGCGTCTATTTCAGGAGCGGAAGTAGGGTGTCAAGGTGAAGTGGGAGTAGCCTGTTCAATGGCAGCTGGAGCACTAGCGGAAGTTCTAGGTGGCACTGTTGAAGCCGTGGAAAACGCAGCCGAAATTGGTATGGAACACAACCTTGGACTAACCTGTGATCCAGTGGGAGGTTTAGTACAAGTGCCCTGTATAGAACGCAATGCCATGGGGGCGATCAAAGCCATAAATGCGGCGCGTTTGGCCCTTAGAGGTACTGGCCAGCACAAGGTATCTCTAGATAAGGTTATTAAAACCATGAGAGACACAGGCAACGATATGAAAACAAAATACAAAGAGACCGCTCGTGGCGGTCTAGCGGTAAATATTATCGAGTGTTAGCCAACACTGGCCAAGCGGGCGTTACTCCGGTTACTTAACGGGCAAGGTAACGCCTTTAAACATTTTCTCTACTTCATCATTGTTTTTAAGCATCATGGCTTTTTCAACTTTATCTTTAGTTAAATGAGGAGCAAAACGCTCGATAAAGTCATACATGTAACTTCTTAAAAACGAACCTTTTCTAAAGCCAATTTTAGTCGTGCTGTAGTCAAACAAATGACTTGCATCTATTTTTACCAAATCAGAGTCTAATTCTTCATTCACTGCCATAGAGGCAATTACACCAATACCTACCCCAAGCCTCACATAGGTTTTAATCACGTCAGCATCGGTAGCGGTAAATACAATTTTCGGCGTAAGACCTGCTCTTTCAAACGCCTGATCAAGTTCTGAACGGCCCGTAAAACCAAACACGTAAGTCACCAAGGGGTACTTGGCAATGTCACTAATTTCGATTGTGCCTTTTTTAGACAAGGGATGGTCTTTGTTTACAATGACACTTCTGTTCCAGTGGTAACAAGGCAACATCACTAAATCGTTGTACAAATGCAGCGCTTCGGTGGCAATGGCAAAGTCCGCTTCCCCTTTGGCGGCTAAGTCGCTAATTTGCGAAGGTGTTCCTTGGTGCATGTGTAATGACACCTTGGGGTATTTACCCATAAAGCCTTGAATAACCTCAGGTAAGGCGTAGCGCGCTTGGGTGTGGGTTGTAGCAATATTAAGTTTACCTTGATCAGGTAATGTGTGCTCTCTGGCAACCGCTTTGATACTTTCAACCTTTGCCAGTATTTCGCGAGAGATATTAATAACGTCGTGACCCGCATCAGTAACGTGGGTTAAATGCTTGCCACTTCTGCCAAAAATTTGAACGCCCAATTCGTCCTCTAGCATACGAACCTGCTTACTAATACCAGGTTGAGAGGTATAAAGGCTTTCTGCGGTGGCAGAAACATTCAAATTATTGTTCAATACTTCAACAATATAGCGCAATTGTTGCAGTTTCATGGCTTTCCTCGCTCATAATAGTCACCCTATTTAGTTATTACCGTTATAACCAAAATAACGAATTAATGCTATGAGATATTACGCCTATGGCATAATTAAAGCTAAAAAACTCAATAAACTATGTATACTTAACAACAACGTACGTGATATTTCTACCCGTATAGGGCAAGTTAAGGTGCTAGTGTTATGAACGCGCAAAAAACAATGGCGTCATCTATTGATTATTCCTCAGTGCTCGCTGCTGCCGTGCACGACATGAAAAACTCATTATTCATGTTAATTCAGTCAATCGACACACTTAGCGAAGAACTCACTCCAGACAATAATAGTGCAGCGGCTCAACTTGCCAGTGTGCACTATGAAGCTTCCCGTTTGAACACGAATCTAGTCCAAATTCTTTCCTTATACCGTGCTGAACTCAATAGCTTCCCCATTACCGTAGACGAATGCTTTGTCACTGATTTGCTCGACGATGTGGTGGGTTCAAATGAAAGATATATTGCACAAAGAGGGATTGAAGTTACCGTTAACGCTGACCCTGAGCTAAACTGGTATTTTGATCGGGAACTCATATACCTACTGATTAACGACGTTCTTGTAAACGCGCTAAGGTATGGTAAAAAGACTATCGCGATAAGTGCCACTGTTGAAGAAAATTATTTGGTGTTACGGGTTGAAGACGATGGCGCAGGTTACCCACAATCAATGTTAGAAAGAAGTCATGAGGAACTGAACGACTTTCAGTTAAGCCAAGGTCGCACTGGACTAGGTTTGTTTTTTGCGCGCCTTATTGCCTCCGCCCATTCACAAAGTGATCGCAAAGGCGAGATTTCATTGACTAATGGTGGTACGCTTGGTGGAAGTGTGTTTGAAGTAAAAATTCCCTAAAATCATTGAGTAATTTTTAATTAGCACATCCAACGCGTTAAAGAATTAAAACAGAGAACGGAATTACGCATGTACGAAGCCATTATAATATCTATCGTTGTACTGCTTATAGCAGCGATATTTATAAACGCACTTCAACAGCACAAAGCAAAAGTAGACTCAGAGCGTCGAGCAGAAGCCGCCAAGCAGCGCACAATAATTGATGAAACAGAAAACGTCATCATGGCTTGCTCTAACATGCCGATCTCCCCTCGCCTTATGGATATTCTTCACACTCGAGTAATCAATGCACTTAAAATTTATGACGAGCTAAATGGTAGCGCAGAGACCAAACAACGTGTGGCTGACGCTGAACAACGCACGAGCTCGATGTCAGATAAAGAAAAGCTAACCGACTTTGTGCTGCCAAGTAACGACAAGCTCATTATTCAATATATTCAGGCAGTTAAAAAACTTCGTGTGCTTTTACGCTCTGAGCATAGTCGAGGTAAAGTTGACTCAAAAATTTACACAGAAGAAGACCGCCAATTAGAGCGACTACAAATTAAAGTGAATGTAGAGACTTTAATTAAAAGAGGTAAAGGTGCTTTGCAAACTAATATGCTTGGCTCTGCAAGACAGTACTTTGAAAAAGCCAAAACAGCGCTGGAAAACCAAACCCAACAAGACGATTACACCAAAAACCGTATTGCTAGCCTAAATGAATGGCTTGAAGAAATTCAATCAAACCTCAAAAACGTTAATGCTCAAGATCGCGCTAAGAAGCACGAGGAAGAGCGTGATGAACTTGATGAATTATTTGCACCCAAGAAAAAGTGGTAACCACCCCACTTTTCACCTAACAGGTCTAGCAATGCTAGACCTTTAGTATAGTATTAAAACCACCGAAAATTAGTCGTTTACCGTCGAAAGGCATTGGGTTGGTTTCAGAAGACATACGCGGATCTTCCATTGCAGCTTTCCAACCTTCATCCCTCACGTTTTTGGACGGCCAAACAACCCACGAAAACACAACACTTTCATTTGCTTGGGCTTTCACCGCCATGGGTAATGAAGTTACTTCGCCTTCGGGCACGTCATCACCCCAGTTTTCGACAATTTCTAACGCACCAAACTCCTTAAACAGCTCAGCAAAGGAGCTAGCGTGCTCAATATACTTAGCTTTATTTTCTGTGGGTACGGCGGCAACAAAGCAATCTACATACGACATGTTTATTTCCTATTGTGTTTGTGGCAGCTCAAGATTAGCTGCTAACGCTAAACATTCTTTTTATGTTCTCTTTCAACCTAGTTGAGCGGTTTATTCCAAACCATTTCCTGTTATTACTAACCTTTAATGAAATAACTATACACGTTGTCAGAAAGCCTTGTATATTTAGGGTCTGAGCTTCGTAGTAAAGTGTTGTCGATAGGTTGGTTCGGAATAAACAAACCACTTGTTGCTACAAAAAAGCTATCTAACTGAATGTATAGACCTTGATCTGTTACATATACAAATTCGGGATTCAAAGCTTCAATTTGAACCGGAATTTTCAGTAGGTGAACGGCATATTCTTTGGTAACTACTTGGTTGGACGATAAAACGTTAGCCGCAGCATTTTCAATTTCCGCGAAGTTAAACTGTTTTTCGGCGTAGTCTTGTACGCATCCGCATAGAAGCACAACTACCGCAAATAATGTAATAAACCTCATAAACCTCCCTTGTACAACATCTCAATGCAACTCATTTGGTGTAATCTTGCTTGCGACTATTGCTATTAATTTCTAACTCAGTAATAAATCTGACGCTATTGGCACAAACTTATTCGCAGCGTTAATCAATGAAACCGCAGTGAGTTGCTCTACACCATAGACTTCTACCGAAGCGTTCTTTTTTACTCTAATTCTATGTGCCAATAAATCAAAGTCACCGTCGCCAGATACAAGCACTATAGTGTCGCTTTGCTCTGCATATTCCATCGCATCTAATGTAATACCGACATCCCAGTCCCCTTTTGCAGAACCATCTGAACGTTGAATAAATGGCTTAAGCTTAACTTCGAATCCAATTGCCCTAAGAATATTTTGAAACTGTCGTTGCTTTGTATCGTCTCTGTCTATGGCATAGGCTACAGCTTTTACCACTTTCCTGTTGTGCGTGGCTTCAGCCCAAAACTTGTTGTAATTAAAGTTCCGTCCGAAAGCTTGCCGAGTGGTATAGTACACATTTTGTACATCTACTAATATTGATACTGTTTCCATCGATTTTCGCTATTGTGTAAAGGCTTGTTCAGCGCTTATAACGCATTGTTGGACAGGTTTGGTTTTAGATGTGTTCATGTTAAACCTCCTTAGAGTAGCTAACTCTCACATAAGGGGAAATAACTGGTAACATTAATGAAGAAATACGCAGACTGCAACATTCGGCGAAGCCTAGGGAGTCTACGTATTTTTGTAGTTAGTCAGTGAAAGTGTGCCCATTAAGCGCAACTTCCACCTTACGATAGGTAAAAGGTGGATTAACTTAGCTTAAGTTAAAGCACGCTACTCGTGCATCATTAAGCGCGTATAAAAGGAAACCGCATCCACCATATTTTTCTCATCTATCTGTTCGTTTGTACCGTGAAAGCCAGATAAATACTCGGGTGTTAAGGTCATTGGATTAAAGCGATAAGCATTGGTAATTTCTGAGTAGAAACGACTGTCTGTTGCTGCAATAGTAAGCCCAGGTGTGACAATAACATCACCATGAACATCGCGGGTTACCGATGCGATATTATTAAAACCTTCCGATTGAGAATTGGCAATATTTGACGGGGTAAAGGCGCGAATCGTGTTGATTTTGACGCGTTCATCATCAATGGCCTGCGTTACCCAATCAACAACACTCTCTACTGTATCTCTTGGGTGCACACGAAAGTTAATTTTCGCAGTTGCGGTTTGTGCCAGCACATTGGCTTTTACACTGCCCGATAACATAGTAGGCGCAGTAGTTGTGCGCAACATAGCGTTACCCGCCCGTGAACTTGACAAGGACGATTCAATTAACGGCTTAAATAGCCATGTATTGGCAAATAACATACGTTTGCTAAAGTCCATATGCTTAGCGATGTTGCTGTACATCTCTTCACCTAGCCCATTTAATCCGCCAGGTACGGGAGCATTTTTTACATTTACAACGGCCTCTGCCAGCAAACTCACCGCAGTATCTTGCGGAGGCATTGAACTGTGTCCGCCCTCGCCTTTTGCCACCAGTTCAATTGTAAGGTAGCCTTTCTCAGCCACGTTTATACTGGCCACTCGCTTATCTGAGCCGGGGACTAAACCATCAAGTACAAAAGAGCCTTCATCTAATGACCATGCAAGTGGCACATTGTGCTGTGTAAAGTATTCTGTAACTGCTTGAGCGCCTTCTCTACTGCCAATTTCCTCATCATGGGTAAGAGCAATATAGATATCTTTTTCAGGCTGATAGCCTTTTGAAAGCAGCAAGGTTACAGATTCCATCAAAGCCACTACAGCACTTTTATCATCTAGTGCGCCCCGCCCCCAAATAATGCCATTTTCTACAACCCCAGCAAACGGTGGATGTTGCCAATTGCTATGGGTTCCGGGGTTAACTGGCACAACATCATAATGCGCTGAGAATAGCACCGCTGGCAATTGGGTATTTTTACCTTGCCATTTAAACAATAACGTAAAGGTATTAAGTGGTGTCACGCTTAATTCGGCATGTACAGTAGGATACGTTTTAGCCAGCCATGCAATAAAACGGTGAAAGCTCTCATCGTCTCTTTGCGTTACATCATCGTGGCTAATAGTTTGAAACTGAATAGCTTCTGATAGATGCTGTGACAATGTTGGCCCATGTGGCACTACATCAAGTAATGTAGATTGAGAAGACGCATGTTGTTCTGGTACAAATTGAAACGTGCGAATGACAACAATTGCAATCAGTAACACCAACACACCAAAAATAGCGTAAAGCCCTTTTTTAATCATTATCCATGTTTCCTCAATTTAGGATAGTTCACCTCCATATGTAAATTGGCTGGCGTAAAAGGGCTTCCTAATTTGCAAAACTGAATAATTTTTTTAACTGTCCGCAGAACCTGTAGTAGCGCCATGCTGCTCACGGTACTGACGAGGCGTGCACCCAGTAGACTTTTTAAAGTGCGTGTAAAACGTAGAGCTTGAATTAAAACCCGCCTGATAACCAATATCGGTAACAGAAAGATGGCTTTCCAGATGACTTAGCAGTAGTCGAGAAGCTTCTTCAATTCGCAACGCGTTAATGTAGTCGTAAAATGAGAGCTTTGCATAACCATTGATGGTTTCAGACAGGTGATTTACCGATACATTTAATCGTGTTGCCAAAGACGATATTTTAAGGCCCGGCTCAAGATAAGGTTGCTCCTGCTGCATAACGTCTTGAAGTTGTTGCCACAAAATAGACGCACAAGACTCAGTCAAACTTGAGGTTTGATATTTCTTTTTATCAGTTTGATTGGCCCTAACATGATTAACGTTAGTTTGACTATTTGGCTTTAAAACATCTTGAGAAGAGTTATCTTCGCAGCCTTCTTCACGGGCAATGTCAGCATCGCTATATACCTTTTTTTGATAAATGCCGTACTTAGCAAAAAGAAAAATACTGATAAATGGGCCAAGTGCCTGCAAATGCCCACCTCGTATGGTATGACGCAAGCCAAACTCCCGCGACAAATCAGCAAAAATAGCGATGACGGTAAGCGTAAGCAGGCTCCAGGCTGCGCTTTGCAACCAGCGTAAATCAATACCATCTAATGTAGAAAATCGCGCCTTAATGTTTTCGCGATGAGGATGTAGCCACCGAAGAGATATAAAGGTGTAGCTGAAAATAGATACCCACGCGGCTACTTTATGCCAAAAGCGGTGTTTTTGAAGTTCGGTACAGTCAATATGCGCGCAATCAAAATAAAAAACACTTTGTGGATCGAGAGGTTGTTGAACTCCCGAATTCAGATAATAAGTGCACCACTCATGGTTAAACGGTGACAAGACGATCAACTGCCTATTGGTGGTATTCTAAAGTCGCCAAACAAATAGAAGTAAGCACCATGAGTTATAAGCAGTTGAT
>JALUXV010000070.1 GCA_027013165.1 Alteromonadaceae bacterium | reverse complement strand
GCAAATTTAATGCTCGCCACGGCAAGGCTGTCGAGCTACATGGTAATGGCGATTTGATGAAGCAGAATGGTCGGCGCCAAGCATTGCTTCACTGGGCTTGTAACCCAGTTCCCGACCTTATGTCGTAGATTGAACTAGGAAGGTCTGTCTGGTCTTACCTCTGCCTTTGGTCAACTTCTTTAGTCCCATCTCTGCAGCAGCTTTCTTGACAGACCTTTCTGAGATGGATCTTTTATCCGCTTGAGCTACCAGCTTGTGGTAGTTAACTTCCTCGCCCCCTTCACCCATTAGTTCTTTGATCAAATCAGATGCCAACGTTATGGCATTGTCTTCCTTAGTATTAATGGTTCCAACAATATCATCGGCTGTGTAATCCACACGTCCCACGTACTCGATGCGTGATCGGTACTTATTGTCCATGGTGCTAGGAAGAGGCTCAATCGTATACCCCAGAGAACCGAAGGGTGGAGACAAGTTGTTTTTAGTGCAGGCAACCACCCGAGTATCGGGCTCATCTGGATGCCATCCTACTGTGGCAACTACTCGAGCTAGTCCAGCAAAACCAATCGACCCATTGCCCGCGTAGAGTGCTTTACCCCCGTGGGATTTATTCAAGTGTCTGACAAGTATCAAAGCAAATCCATACTCAGCAGCCATGTCTTTCAGATTAGCCAGAGCTTGCTGGACATCAGAGGCTTTATAACTATCGGCACCGCCTAGATAGAGTGTGATAGGATCAACAATGACTACGTCGGGCTTCCACCCCTGGATTACTTCTTCCTCAAAGGCGTCTACAGAGTCAGGGTCATCCAGAGAGAAACCCTCTGTTACCTGTAGATAGTTTTGCTGGTTTACCAGGTTATTGTCTAGCAGTCGGGTTTTAGTTACTGCACCCATTGCGTTTTCAGTATCCAAGTAGGCTACCCTCATAGGCTTAAGCTTTCTTCTCTCATCATCCCAGGGAAGAGGTTTACCGTCGCAAAAGTGTATAGCCATCCACATGAGAAAATAGGACTTACCTACGCCGGGGTCACCTTCGATCATAGTTGTCTGCCCAGGAGCGATCATTTGAGGGACAATCCAGTCGATCTTTTCCTGGGTTACTTTATCCATGGTAATCAGGTTGAAGTATGATCCGTTTTTCTTAGACTTAGTACCATTAACTTTTTTAGTCTTCTTTTTAGTCTTCTTTAGCTTTTTTGAGCCACCCACATGCTGCCCTAGAGCTTTACTGATCTGCCTCTCGAACAGCTTTTCGCCGCCCCTACGATCTTTGAATTTGTTCCAAGCGTTGTCCCACAGGAGTGTGAGAATCTCTTCTTGCCTCATTCCAATTTCGACACATTCCTGGATCATCATCCAGATAACTTCTGACCTCTTACCCTGCTTGGGTATTGGGTTAGTTAGCTCCTTACGAAGCTTTCGGGACATAGCTTCTTCATATTCTTCGTAGATATCCTGGGCCTCACCCCCATGCTCACGACCCTCGTCATCGTGAACTTCAGGGACCATTTTTCCCAGGCGCTCAAGTTGATAGTGGGGACCGTCATCCCACTTCACCTTAACAAGCGGCTTAGACTTATATTTATGATTTCTTGTTCCAGGCACTCTTAGTACTTGGGTGAAATCCCAACCTGAGACATCAGCTTTTACGAAATAACTTAACCGTCTATTTAGATCTTCCGTTATCTCTTTGTCTGTATACCAGAAACCTACGTATCTTCCGGGCGATGACTCCAGAGCTACTGTGGGTTTGAGGGGTATCTCATTAATCTTACATTCATCTAAATCGGCAAAACAAAGGTGGGGCTTTACAGCAAATTCCTTAAGTCTTTTCGGTTTAGAAAAACCGTGCGGACAAAAATACAGGTCTTTTCCCTTTTGGTTTTGTATGAACTTTTTAATCTTTGAAATCTCAGTTCGTTTGAAGAAGTGATCCTTCCAGTTACTTCCGGAAGGTTTGGCAGGATTTTTAACTGAGATGCAAAACCAATCGCCGGGTGATCTTCTGAGTATCCGGGTCAGTAAGGAAGTAGGGTCTTTCCTCATGTTTCTACTTTCTTGTAAGTTAGGACGGTCTCTCGCTGAACAGTCAACCCCATATACTGAGCTACTTTTCCCTGGATGGGTCTTCTACCAGCAAGCTGATGGGATACAGCACTGATAGTAACTCCCACCCTATCGGCAAAAGCTTTAACCCCTCCGCTCTGATCACAGAGTTCTCTGAGTTGGGATATGGCCTGATCTTGTGTCATTATATTTTTCATGGCTCAGAACTACAGGATTGACAGTGGCGAACTTTGACATTAAATTGATCAAATTGACAAGTCAACTGTGAAAGGCTTCACCCATGAAAATCGTAATAGAAGGACCCGATGCAACGGGTAAGTCTACCTTGGCAAAGACTCTGTGTCGAGAAACAGGCATACCCATTGTTAACGGTGGAGGTCCCTCAAAATCAAATGAAGAAATCGAAGAAAGAGCCATGAGATACTTGAGGATGGAAGGGTCTTTCATATGTGATAGGCACCCATGCGTGAGTGAGCCCATTTACGGTAAATTCAGAAACCCTCAAACTTTCCTCAAAACCTCTATCATCGATTTCTTCTATAAAACCAAACCCTTTTTCATTTACTGTCATGGCACAGCGCCCGGAGAGCATCAGCTCAAGGACTATGACACGGAAGAGCACGTCGGCATGCTCGACATTAACGACATGAACATCCGCGACGCCTACCGCAAGTGGGCTTTCGTTCATGTTCCCGCCCGTCAGTGGTTTAACGTTGGGGGTAGAAACCCTGAAAAAGCCACACAGTCCCTAATCAAACTTTGCCAGGAGGCAGCACAATGAAACACAAGCTCTACCATCACACCAAGTCGGGAGGCGTGTACCGCCTGATTGGCGCCGGAAACATGGAAGCCGACGGAAGCGCAGTCGCCGTCTACACGGACCACCCGAACAATGAGCGCATCTGGGTTCGCCCACACCTCGAGTTCTTCGATGGTCGTTTCCAGCCGATGGGCGAATGGGACGACGGCGTCTTTGACCCGCTCGGTGATATCCAGGCCTTCCACACCAAGTTCGACCTGGACGCACAACACCCGATGGGCGCACTCGAACCTGAGGTAGCTGACTTCCGTCGAAAGTTCCTGCACGAGGAAACCGAAGAATGGGACTGGGCACAGAAGGCCGCCTATCAAGAGACAACGCGGCCGGTGCTTGATCGTGACGAGGCCGAGTATACCCATCAGCTGGAGAAGGCACTCGATGGTCTGGTCGATCTGGCCTATGTGCTGTTCGGCACGGTATACCTTCACGGGTTCAGGGAGCCGTTCGCTGAGGCCTGGCGTCGGGTTCATGCGGCAAACATGCAGAAGGTCCGGGCGGAGCTCGACACTGACAGCAAGAGAGGGTCATCGCTTGATGTGGTGAAGCCTGCTGGCTGGGAGCCTCCCGAGCTCAGCGACCTAGTCGAATGCAACGATATCCACGAAAGCCACGCTGACCGGGCGTGAGAAAAACGGCGTTGTGCCCGGTCGTATGATCGAGTAAAATGCCCAAATGGAGGTTCCCATGGAAAGACGTAAGATTGAAACTACCGAGGACTTTGAGACGGCCATGGGTGCTGTCCAGTCTTCGATCCAACTGCTGGATATGTTCGACTGGCAAGACTGGTTGCAGAAGGAAGCATTCTTCCAAGGCGCAGGTGCCACGCTCGATCCCGGCACATTTCTCGCTATGCAAAAAGACCCTCAGTGGGATATGAAGGTGGCAGTCATCCGAGCAGCAGCCACTTACATGGGCACCATCCGCGACATACGCGCCCCACTGGAGAACCCGAATGAAGGATGAATGGATCAACCTGTGCCTGAAGATGATGGCAACACCCGCTGACGAATACTCTGGTGCCCGGAAGATCATCGGCAACGTGGTTCA
>JALUXV010000069.1 GCA_027013165.1 Alteromonadaceae bacterium | reverse complement strand
GCCAGTCTAATTGTTGTGCTCATTTCGCAAATCAACAACATTTGGTGATGCTTGGCTACGTGTTCTGGGTCTAAATTCCCCAATTCCATGAGTGTCACACCTTTCAATTCTAGCGTGCCAATCTCGTATTGCAGCGTGCCATATTGGAGGACAACCACTGGCTTATGCCAGCCAAATCGTATCGAAACGTTGTTAAATTCCATCGTCAATTTCCTGTCAAAATGTGCTCAAAATAGGGGGAGAATGTTCCCCCCTGAAGCCCTTAAATTGTCCTAAAATAGGGGAGAATGTTCCCCCCTGAAGCCCTTAAATTGGGCTTGGTTTTGAGGTTAAGGCGAATACCTGTGGCCTTAAAATACTTTACACGACCCTTGTAGAGGTCCTATATTCTCATGCGAGAAGCTTGAAGAGAGGCTTGAGGGTCGGAATCGGCGCTGCTCCTATTTCCGCGCTGTCAACCCTCAATTCGAATTTTTTGATTCTTTTTCTCGAACCAAAAACCACCAGCCTCGATTCTAGATTCTATTTTTTAGAATGAAAGCGAACTTCCACCAGCCGAAAATTACTTCTTCTGTCTAGAGTCTCTGCTTTGAGGGTCGCTACGGAGATCAAAAACAACGGAACACTGGCGTAGCTCGATACCTCAATTAAGCCCAGGCCATTGGCACTCGTAATGAGTACCGTGAACCCAGCCACCAGCATCAAAAAATGCACCATAAACGCGATAAATAAAGCGATATCTGTACGTGTAATCATCATCAATTTCCTTTTATCTGGGGGGAATGTTCCCCCCTAAAATCGCCGCGACAGTCACGGCCCTGTAGTTGCCCAAATTCCCTTCACGCGAATTGCTATCACAATCCACCAGCCAAGCCCCTAGACACAAGAGCCTAGGCACTGGCACACACCACCAGCATAGGTAGGCACGCGCTTAATAGCCTCGTGAAAAATAAAAAACCGATTAGCACTAGCCGTGCTAATCGGTTTTTCGTTTCTCGAATTGAGGGGGGGAATGTTCCCCCCGTCCCGCTGGGCTTACTTGTTAAGTTGCTTTTCAAGATCCTTTTGAATCTCAAGCGATAGAGCAAGCATTGCTTTGCTAACCTTGGCGCGGTGAGCCTTAGGTAAACCGGCCGCGTCTAGCGCTTCAAGTTGGTTATTGATTAGCGCTTGAGTGTGATCCTCAAGCTTAGAAACAAGAGCCATTACCGCGCTAGATACATTATCATCAGCAGCACGCTTTGCCGCGCCGCCTTCTTTATCCTTGCCCTTTACAGGCGTGCTTTTCGCGTCTTTGCTTGGCTTTTCTTCTTTCGCTTCTTTAGGCAAGTATTCACCTAAAAAGTTAAGCCATTCAACGCGCCCTTGAGGAGCACCGTTTTCGCCGTAAATATCCGCGTTTAATACCTTGTCACCGATTTGCGCGAATGTGCCGTTTAACTCAATCGTTTTGATAGAGTCGAAAAACTTGGTTAGATATTGACGGTTATCATTTACGAATTTCACGTAAGTTTTCCAGTAACCCTTTGCTTGGTTGTATAGGCGTGAGCTGTCGCGGTTGGCTTTTGTACGTTGGTTAGCTGGCACGCCGTACAAGTCACAACAAAGCGCGATGTTTGCACCTTGTTCCATGTTGTGTGCTACAGCATAGCACGCAATAGCCATTTTAACGGCTGGCACACGTAGATCATTCTTATCAGCGGTAACAAGAGCAGAAGCAAAAACAGAAGCGTTAAAAGTGGTTGCAGTAGTCATTATCGTCAATCCTTAAAAGTTAATTTGTTGGTGGGGGAATGTTCCCCCCCTCGATGCGAGTAATTCGGTACTTGCGTCGAGTTGCATTCACTATATAAGGGGGGGTGGATTTTATGCAAGAAAATGGGGTGATATAGTGGGGTGGCCCTCTCACTCCACCTGAAAAATTTTTGGAATTTTGGAAGGTTATAGCTTCTACCCTCGAACCTCGACCCTAAACCCGAGACCCAAGAACCTCGACCCGGGAACCTTTACCTGGGAACCCAGAACCTTCACCCAAGAACCTAGACCTTAGAAACTTTTCCCGAGAACCTAGACCCAAAAGTAAACCTTAGGAACAAAAAGCGAGTAGTAAAAGAAAACCCCGAGGGTTGGGCCACTCGGGGTTTGAGACGTTCAACGTAATCAGAGGTCGTTGTTCGTAGGATAAGCTTGAAACTAGGTAGGCGGACGAGCACTAAAATTAGAACAGGCTTTATCGTCAATTTCCAAATTGTAGGGAGCGCTTGGGCTCCTGCGGTTGAAGCATTTAAGTTGTTTGCTGTCAACGCCAACTAAAGTATAAAAATCTCTACAGTTGGTCAAGTGATGAAACCGGTGGCAAGCTTGATATTCTGTTACATAAGTGTTAAATGCCGACGGTTTTTAGTGCCGTATTTCTGAAATAAAAGACACAATAAAATTGTGTTTTTGTAGCTGGAAAAGTGAGTGACTTGAAAGCACTTACACACATTGTCAATGTGTGTAAATGGACGTAAAAAAGTCGAAAAAATTTTTAAAATTTTTTCGACTAAAGTTAGGGCTGTTTGTTTATTGAACGTTTAATTGAATATCAAGGCCATAATACTGAATAACTAATCGGTTTTTTGAATCGCGTCCTACGACTTGGAGAAACTGATAAAGTGTACTTAGCTCTTTTGTCCGGCGATAGAATTCCCCTTCATCCACTACCGCGCCGTTTTTAAATTCCCTTACTGATGCGGCATAGAGCGTATATAAGTCTCTTCCTGATATTGAGGGTAGTGACTTTAGTTCTTCAATCAGTTCATCTTTTGGCAGGGATTTAAGCACCGCTATCATAGAATCATCAGATAATTCAATATACCCAGAGGCTTCAAAGAAGTAGCGAACGTTGTTGTTCATCTGTCCTAGCTGGCGCACGAGCTCATGATGTGAGTCGGGTAATGTGTAGTCGCGATTGTTGACCAGTCTCGGGTAAGCGCGTAAGGCCCACGAGATAATTTTGTCTTTTTCTTCGGCCACGATTTTATTACCGATATCCAGTTCTCGCTTTTCTGGCGGAATAGGTCTTTCGGTATTTAATATCAACCAACGGCGGGTAAACCCTTCTGAGAAATCTTTAGTCTTCGGAAGATGGTTAGATGCAAACCAGTGTGTGGCCATCGGCTGCAGGGTGTTATGTTGATTGATGTTTCGCTTAAGCGTTACTTCGTTCCCGTCAACAATATCCTTGAAGCGCTGGCTATTGATAGCGTCGTTTTCCGATAGTTCGCCACACAGGTTTAGCAGTTTGTTTGAGAGTGCGGCCAGCGCGTCGTTGTCTCCCCACTTGTTAGGTGGTAGGGAGACGCGCTTTTGAGGTGGTACCAGACCGCGAATGATATTGAGTATCTGGCTTTTACCTGATTTTGGCGTGCCGTGAAGTAGGATGGCCCGTTGGAAAAGCGTGCCGGTATTGAAGAACGTTGCGGCCATCGCTTCTTGCAATGCCAGAATGTTATCGCTCTCTTCTTCGGTGGTCCAAATCTCCGTGATGAAGTTATAGAGCTTTTCTGGCGGGTAAACTTGGTGTGGGTTGAACGTGAATGGCAACGTATATGTTAACCCCATATCGGGGTCGTGCGGTAGCAACTGAAGTTGTGAGTTCACGAACCCGTTATTGAAATTCACACCTACAGCATTGACGCGTCGAAGGGGCAGGGCCAGTTTATTTTTGATAGCCGTAATAATCGTATTGGTGTTACGCGTACCCTTGTCTGTGAAGTTCGACGGAAAGTAGGTGTTGATGATATGGCTTATCTCATGATCTTCTACCGGTTCCCAATGCGTGCCGACCCAGCGGCATAATCTCTGGGCGTCGATGGCCGAATCATAGCGATGCTCAGTTTGACTCGAGAGAAACTGTGTGACGATAGTAACGATGGCCGGAAGGTCTATCACGCCCCGCGCTTGCTTCCGTAGGTTTGCTATCTGACTATCCATCTT
>JALUXV010000068.1 GCA_027013165.1 Alteromonadaceae bacterium | reverse complement strand
CATCATCTATTTGCGTTATAAATTCACGGTGATTTTCATAGCTCACATGCTCGCTTAATACCTCATTCCATGCTGATTGATAAGTACCAGCCAAAGCGGAATTCAGGCTAATAGAATTAGCCAAGCTGTTTCCAATATGAGCGTATCCATTATCGATCGCTATTTTCGCTCCCAACATTCGAAAACCCGGAGCTTGGCCCTTCAATTTCCAGTATGCACCTTCATTTTCATCGTAAAAAGAGGACGTGGAAGAGCCTATGAAGTAGTCGTACAAATCCACATTACTCGAATAGTTCTCTATCAGTGAATTGAGTAAATCGCTCGTATGTAGGCTTTCAACGAAGTGCGAGTTTTTGAATGCTTCTGCTCTGTCTTTATTCCCTTTAGTTAAAAACTCGGCAAGAGTTTCATAGTAAAAATGAAAATATGCCCCTTCAAGTGGATAGGAATACCCATTCAGCTCAATCGCCTCATTAAAATTCACGCCCCTAATTAACTTATTGCGAATTGAGTCAGGCAGTGATTGAAGAACGCTTTCATACTCAGGCACGTACCCAAGTTTATACAGTGAATCTAGATACAACCCCGTTAGATAAAGTCGTGTATTCTCATCAGTGGTAATTAAATCGTTTTCAAATAGTCGCTTAGAAAGCAATAATTTATGAGTGTCGCCCAGATGAGTTTCGTTAATAACGAATAGATCGATAGCCGCAGTATTATCAAAGTTAGTGTAAACCCAAGAAACAGCCTCAGGGCATCGACTTAAGCCACCGTTTTCTAAAATCAATCTAAACCCGTCATCCCTTTTCGACAATCTATCTAATTGATCTGGAACCAAACACCCCGCTGTATCTAACCAAGTGTCTATTACGGTTTTTGTGAAGTACGGCGAAGCGCTACTTTTTGAAAATAAATTAAGCGACGATTGAAGTAAGGCGTCAGTTTGTTGTTTCCCCCCCTCTTCATCTGAGTATGGCAGCGCATCGATTTCCGACTTCTGAAGAATAAAATCGATAAGGGAAGTAATTTCAGAGTCTGGGATTTTTGAAATATCCCTTAACGCATTTATGATTTCTTCTTGTGATTTCTCGCTCGAAACAGCCAAAAAAAGATAGTCTTCGAATTCATCTGGCGTAGTCATATATCGAGAGATACTTTCTTCTACAAACGTTTTGTATCTTGGCTCAACTAGGTCAGCTTCTTTCTTGGCGTTGTCACTAGACGTGCATGCAAAAAGGGTTGCTGTGATTAAACAAAGGGTTAGTATTTTTTTCAACTCAATATCCTTTTGAAACTTTAAGTATTGCTTTGTTTTATCTGACCATATCATTTACATAAACAAATCCTCAAAGTGTTTTTTAGCCTCCTATAAAAAGTACAGGCAGCCACAATGTGGCTGCCTGTATCATTTAGTCACTAGATAATAATTACGAGACATGTACCGTAATTGTCTCTAGTTTGAAGTTGATATGCTTACTGTAAACTCATATTGTTGCTCTCGTGGAGTGAACTCATTATGAGTGCGTTTGCCCCATGAGTTGTCTCCACCTACACCAGCTTGTATAGCGTCAATGTGCACAAATGTGCCTTGTCTCTCTGGTATATCATTGAGGTGAATATCAGGTTTAATACGGTTTTCTTGCGTTGACAGTCGCCATATATCATCTGATGCCTCAAAATCTTCCAATGGATTCGGCAGTGCAGAAAAGCCAAACCCATCATACGGTCCTTGAACAAATGAGAATTGAACTGTTGTTCCCTGCAAATCACTTAGCTTTAACCAACGTGTATCTGTTTTATAGCCGTTCTCTTGAGGTCTCAAATACGGCGTATATTGACTATCTACCGTTGCGTGATACTTAGAGACATGAGCAGACCAATTTCGATCAATGTAGTTCTCATGTGGTCCACGTCCAAACCAGCTTAAGTCTTGATAATCGTCCGCTAGCGCCAAGCGCAAGCCAACACGTGGCGGCATAGTGACACCTTCAGCACGTTCAAAACGACTGACTATTTCTATAGTTCCTTCACCATTAACTTGGTAAACACTGAACCATTCTCCCATCAACCGATTTACCGAGTTGTATAGAGAGTGGTGAGTTTCAACCAGAATTGAACCTGATACATCACGTTTATGGTCGAACGACACTAACTTAGTGTTCTCTCTAACTTCACGCCACCCAAAGTCCCACGTATTTGGCTCGAACCCATAGTCGTTATCGGTAAGCGCTCTCCACAAAGCCGGAGTTACCGGAGAGAGTAAGATATCTTGCTCAGCTACTTCCAAGGCACTCAATAAACCCGTTTGTTTATCAAATGTGACCTTAGTAGCATTATCGGTTGTACTTACAACTAACAAATGCTCAGTGTCAGATTCGAGGGGTGCACTTGCAACATCGAATGATTCTTGCTGTGGTGATCCGGCATTAAGAAACAGTTGAACCTGTTCTGATGCGTATACATGGTCGTTTTCGATGAGAGGCGATAAGCTCCACTCGTCCCGAGCCACCAATTCCAATTCAAGAAAATATTCAGCACCATTTGTAAGCTCCAGAGACGCTAATCCCTGAATCTTTATGGTTGTAGTTTCTTTTGGTGCAGTGAAATCGATAGCTTCTACGCCAGAAAGCACCTCTATACCATTTTCTTCAACTCGCCAGTTAACGTTAAAATTATCCAGATTGGTAAAGTGATGTCGGTTTTCAATTTCTACTACGCCTTCACTCATAGCCAACATAGAGAAACGAACAGGCTGGTGTGCTTTTTTAACTTCCCAATAAGCAGGCTTCACCGTTCGGTCGGGAAATACAACACCGTTATGCAAGAAGTTTCCATCTGAAGGGGCATCATCAGGGCCGTAGTCTCCGCCATGACTGTACCAAATACGTCCATTTTCATCTTTTTCTTCAAGACCTTGGTCTACCCAATCCCAAATAAATCCACCTTGCAAAATAGGATGTTTGTAAATGGTATCCCATATCGCTTTACCATTGCCTAAACTGTTCCCCATGGAATGCCAATATTCAGCCATGATCCAGGGTTTGTCGTTTTCTTCTTGGGCATAGCGTTCCATGCTCCAAGGAGATGGATAAAAAGCGGCTTGATAGTCTGACGAAACACCGAATGGGCGAACCTTAAGCTCAGAAAAGTCTCCACCTTCGAAACGATCATCATCCGCATACTGGAACAATCGCGAATCGTCTCTCTGCTTTGTCCACTGGTAAATGTCGACCATGTTAGGCCCTGGACCAGTTTCGTTCCCCGGCGACCAAATAACTATAGATGAATGGTTCTTATAGGCTTCTACCATTCGAATAGTACGGTCTAACATCTGTTCAGCCCACTCGGGCTTTCTTGCCGGTGCGAGATCTTCTTCGAATCTGAACAAGTGCGTTTCCATATTGGCTTCCGCTATCACGTAAAAACCATATTGATCAGCAAGTTCATAAAAGCGCTTTGATTGAGGGTAGTGAGACGTCCGAATGGCATTGAAATTAGCTTCTTTCATTAATTTCAAGTCAAGAACCATGGTTTCTTCATCAACTACATATCCCGTATTTGGGTGAAATTCATGCAAATTCACACCTTTAAAAATGACGGGAAATCCATTGATTAAAAGGCGACCACCTTTAAGCTCGATATGTCTAAAACCAACTTTCGACTCTATGGTTTCAATGACCGTTTCGTCGTTGCGTACTAACGTTAGCGCCATATCGTATAGCGTAGGGCTCTCGGCTGACCAAGGAAAAACGTTTTCCACTTCAATTTGCTGATGCCACCTACCCGTTTCCTCGTCGGCCACTACCGCACCCGACGCAACCGTGTGTTGCTCTTTTGATAACCGATATTGAACAGAATAGTCTTCTAGATCAGCGTCAATAAAAGCACGAAGATCGATACTCAGTTCAAGTACACCATCCTTGTAGTCGTTGGTTAACGAAGTAGAAGCAAAATAGTCACGAATATGAACTTGATCACGGGCTATCAATTCAA
>JALUXV010000067.1 GCA_027013165.1 Alteromonadaceae bacterium | reverse complement strand
GATAGATATTACCTTGTTCTAATTGTGTTTGGCTGACTTGTGAGGCTAAACTCTTAGCGGCGGCCATAAACATTTCATCACTAATGTATGAGGCCTCGGCGGCAATAATACCTAAACCCAAACCGGGGAAAATATAAGCATTGTTGCCTTGTCCCGGTTTAAAAAACTTACCGTTATAATGTACTGTACTGGATGGACTGCCGGAGGCAAAAATAGCGCGGCCATCACTCCATTCATAAGCTTGTTGAGCAGTGCATTCGGCATGTGAGGTTGGGTTGGATAGAGCAAATACAATCGGACGTTGATTAATTTTACTCATAGCGCGAATAGCATCTTCGGTAAAGGCACCGAAGAAGCCGGTAGCCCCAATTAAAATATTGGGCCGAATATCGTTGATCGCGGTAATAAAATCGGCGGGTTCATGTTCGTGGGCATAGGCTAAATTATGTGGGTCGAGATGATCTCTATCTTTTATTACCAGTCCATGCCGATCAACAAACCATAAACGCTGGCGCGCTTCCTCTTCACTTAAACCGGTGGCACATAAGGCGGGTACTAATAAATCGGCCATGCCAGTGGCGGCAGAACCGGCACCTAAAAATAAAATTTTAGCCTCTTTAAACTCTTTTTGAGATAATGTTAAAGCGCTGTAAATACCGGATAAAACAACGGCTGCTGTGCCCTGAATATCATCATTAAAACAACATACTTTATGGCGATAAGTATTGAGTAATAAATAGGCATTAGGCGTTAAAAAATCTTCAAATTGAATAACAGCTTTGGGAAATACGTCTTCTACAGTGGTGACAAATTCATCAACTAACTGTAAATATTCATCACCGCCTAAACGCTTTTGTTTCATGCCAAGGTAGAGCGGATCATTCAATAATGTCTCGTTATTACTGCCCACATCTAACATTACCGGCAAACATTGTTCGGGTGAAATACCGGCACCGGCGGTATACAAAGAAAGTTTACCAATGGGAATGCCCATACCATTGGCGCCTAAATCACCTAAACCTAAAATGCGTTGGCCATCGGTTATAACAATGATACGGATATCTTTTTCAGGCCAATTTTGTAATATTTTTTTGATATTGCCACGGTCATTGGGGGTGATATAAAAACCGCGTGGTTCACGAAAAATATGAGCAAACTTTTGACAGGCTTCGCCTACGGTTGGCGTATAAATAATTGGCATGAGCTCATCAATATGATCAATTAAGAGCCGATAAAATAAACGTTCATTTCGGCCTAATAATGAAAATAAAAAAATGTAACGTTCGATGTCAGAATCTTTGCGTCGTAAATTATCCAGTACACGATTAATTTGTATCGCTTGTGTGGTGATAGTTGAGGGTAGTAAACCGGTTAAACCGAAGGTATCACGTTCTGTTTGTGTAAAGGCCGTGCCTTTATTGAGTTTAGGATTGCTTAATACATCAAAGCCGAAAGGTGTTGAATTATTCATTTTTGTTTATCGTTTTGTTATGTCATCTGTAGTATGAGCATAGCGGAAGATAAAAGTTTTGTAGAAATTTCAGGCGAAAAAAAAGGCCAATCCATTGACCTCAAATATCTCAAGGAGATGAGATTTTTAAATACGCAAAAGTATGCTGATACTTTTGCGTTTTATGGTGTTAATCTTTATCTAATTTTTTAATACCCAGCGCACCTAATAAAAAACTTTCGTAAATTGAGTCGGTATTACCTTTACGCATTTTACGAATAAAGTATTTTTCAAAGGCAATTTTAGCCAGATGCACCCATTTGCCTTTTTTCGACCAGGTAACATTACGAGGCGGTATTTGTGGCAATGCGACAAATGCGGCACCGGTATCGCCCATATCGGCTAAGCAGATGGCATTCCATGTCGCTACTGCCGTGGTGGCTTCACCCAATAATTCGCTGCTAATATTTTGTACAATCGCGGTTGACATAGATTCAATCATATAACCGGTTTTAGGTGCACCGGTTGCTACCGGTGTGGCTTCGACAGGTGGGATCGCTACGCAAACGCCGGTCGCAAAAATATTTTTATAAGTGGGGTTACGCTGGTTTTCATCAATCATTACAAAACCGCGTGGGTTGCATAAACCTTCCACATTAATAACCGGATCAACGCCTTTAAACGCAGGCAACATCATATTGTAAACAAAGGGTAGCTCGTGTTCTTTAATCACTTCACCTTGTGCATTGAGTTCTTCTACATGCATGGTGCCATCTTCAACTTTGGTGGTGCGTGCATTGGTGATAAAATTAATGTGACGATCACGTAGCTCGCTTTCCATCATGCCTTTAGAGTCGCCTACGCCCCCTAAACCTAAATGTCCTACATAAGGTTCAGAGGTGACAAAGGTCATGGGAACTTTATTACGAATACGTTTTTTACGCAGTACGGTGTCGAGAATAAAGGCAAATTCGTAAGCCGGACCAAAACAGCTGGCAAAGGGCATCGCACCAATAATGACAGGGCCGGGTTTTTCAACCAGTGCTTCATAATGTTTCAGTGCTGCTTCAGCATGGTCGGTAGTGCATACAGAAATGGTATGGCCATTGGGACCTGAGCCGGGGACTTCCTCAAAAGCGAGGCGAGGACCGGTGGCGATGACTAAATAGTCATAATTTATGCTGCTACCCCCAGCCAATGTGAGTGTACTGGCTTTGGCGTCAATTTCACTGACGCTGTCTTTGATAAAGGTAATACCGCGTTTTTTGAGAGGTTCGTCCAATGGCACGCTAATATTTTCACGGTCACGCCAGCCTACGGCCACCCACGGATTAGACGGTGTAAACTGGAAACTGTCGCGTGGATTAATGAGGGTGATCTCATGCTCCTTGCCTAACGTTTCTCTCATTTCGTATGCGCAAGGCAGGCCGCCTACGCCAGCACCCATGATTACTATATTCGCCATCCTTATCTCCTCATATTATTGGTTGTGGGTGATCTAAAGCATAAACCGAACCAGTTTTTATTTTTATATAAAAAACAAATAGATAAGGTTTTTTGTGACGTTTTTATAACAAAGTTTACTTTGTTTGCTGTCATATTTGACATATGCTGTTGGAACGATTGACATAAATGACAAATGACTATGATCAATATAAAAGATCTGCAACAAAAAGGCTTTGTTGATGAGTTCCTCAATAGCTATAGCGCGCCGACTATTTTGTTGGATCGTGAATACCGTATCGTCGCTGCCAACAAAACTTATCGCAATCAATACGGCTTTGAGATGGGAGCAAATCAGCATTGTTATGAAGTTTCCCATCATTACACTCAACCTTGTGATCTTGCCGGTGAAACATGCCCGCTTAAAGAATGCCTTGGCAGTAATCAAAGCGAGCGCTCCTTGCATGTACACCATACCGAAAATGGCGCGGAACACGTGGATGTGCAGCTATCACCTATTCATGATGAAAACGGTGAGATTATCTATTTTTTAGAAACAATGTCATCGGTAGAATGTGCCAGCACCCAACCTCAATCAAAAGGATTGGTGGGAGGATCAATGGCATTCAATACATTGCTGGAACTGATTCAGCGAGTTTCGTGTAGTGATGTGAGCGTTCTCTTGCAAGGCGAATCCGGTACGGGAAAAGAACTGGTAGCCGAGGCTATTCATCATGCCAGTGAACGCTCGCAAGCACCTTTTATTGCCGTAGATTGCTCGGGTTTAACCGAATCATTATTTGAGAGTGAGTTATTCGGTCATGAAAAGGGGGCGTTTACGGGCGCGCAAGCACGTAAAATTGGTTTAGTGGAAGCCGCCGGTGGTGGGACTTTATTTTTAGATGAAACCGGTGATATTCCTAAAAATCTGCAAACAAAATTATTACGCTTGCTGGAGACGGGGAGTTTTCGGCGTGTGGGCGGTGTCGATTCCTTAAAAGCTGATTTTCGTTTGATTACGGCCACGCATCGAAATCTCCGCGAGATGGTTGAGTCAGGTGATTTTCGGCAAGATTTATATTATCGCATCAGTGCTTTTCCCA
>JALUXV010000066.1 GCA_027013165.1 Alteromonadaceae bacterium | reverse complement strand
ACAAGCAGTGAAAGGTCACAAGGTTGTTATCATGTTTGGCGGCCAAGACAAAGAACAGGCGCGCTTTTCCAAGAAAAACAACCATAACCGACAGCAAACCATGAAGCTTGCCGTCACGCAGATTCTGAGTGTTTCCTCTATTCAGGTTATCGCTTCGATAGCATTGGCTGTGGTGTTGTTTATTGCGAGTAACCCAACCATGCTTGAAAGTTTAAGCGCTGGAGTGTTCATCAACGTGGTTTTTTGTATGGTGATGCTACTTAAACCGCTAAAACAGCTCACCACTATCAACAATGAATTTCAAAAAGGAATGGCGGCGTGCTCCAGTATTTTTGAGATATTAGACCAGCATAATGAGGTTGACGACGGTACGGTTACGCTAGACCGAGCCAAAGGAAAGATTGAATTTAGTGACGTTACCTTTACCTATGCGGGTAAAAATTCGCCTGCATTGTCTAATGTTTCGTTCGTGGCACAGCCCGGACAGACCATTGCCTTAGTTGGCCGTTCTGGCAGCGGAAAATCAACTATCTCGTCTTTGTTAACCCGTTTCTATCGACCTGACAGTGGTGAAGTGCGTTTGGATGATTTGCCGTTAAACACCATAGGTTTGAAATCACTAAGGGACCAGATTGCTGTGGTATCCCAGCATGTCACCTTGTTTAACGACACCATAGCGAACAACATAGCGTACGGCGCAAAATCATCGGTTTCTAAAGAGGCACTTGATCAAGCGGTGAAGATGGCCCATGTGGATGAATTTATCGAACAGCTTCCAGATGGTTTAAATACAGTTATTGGTGAAAATGGTTTAATGCTTTCAGGTGGACAGCGCCAACGCATTGCTATTGCTCGTGCTATTGTTTCAGAAGCCCCCATTCTCATTCTCGATGAAGCAACTTCAGCGCTAGATACTGAGTCTGAAAAACTTATTCAAGATGCACTAGAAACATTACAGCAACGATGCACAAGTTTAGTGGTTGCTCATCGTTTATCGACTATTGAGAGTGCTGATAAAATCATGGTGGTAGATCAAGGTCGCATCATTGAGCACGGAAAGCATGACGAACTCCTCAAAAAAGGCGGACAATACGCCCAATTACACGCGTTGCAATTTGGAGAAAGTTAGGTGGATTCATTTGTACGCGTATGGTATCGCGGCCATGTGGTTTTTTACCTTATAGCGCCACTTACCTTATTGTTTTATGTACTTTCTGCATTACGGCGAAAGCTGTACAAATTGGGAATATTAAAGAGCACACGCTGCGACGCTAAAGTGATTGTTGTTGGTAATATTTCTGTAGGTGGTAATGGTAAAACGCCTGTAGTGCTTGCATTGGCATCTTATTATAAAAACAAAGAAATTAAGGTGGGGATTCTCAGCCGAGGCTATGGTGGAAAGTCGTCAAGTTACCCTAAAGAAGTGACATTGGCGACACCTGCCAGTGAAGTCGGGGATGAACCTAAGTTATTAAAATCTAGAGCAAACGTAACTGTAGTTGTAGATCCCGTAAGAAGTCGGGGGGCAGAGTATCTCGCTTCGGAGTTAGGGTGCGACGTTATCATTTGTGACGATGGAATGCAGCACTACGCACTAAAGCGAGATGTTGAAATAGTGGTAATGGATGAACGCCGTTTAGGCAGTGGCTTTTTGCTTCCCATGGGACCGCTTAGAGAGGGGCGTTGGAGACTTAATACCGTTGATGCGATTATCCATAACACGTCATCTGACGTTGAAGAAATCGCTACACTTACAAAAGAATATTCAATGGCCTTGGAAGGAAATAGCTTTCAATCTGTGGCGAATCCTGAACGGGTGAAAAGCATTGATAGTTTCCTTGGTGAGTCTTTGTCTGCTATTGCTGGTATTGGTTACCCGCAACGCTTTTTTGATACGCTCAATTCTATGGGGTTAACGATTAAGACAGCAATCCCCTTTGCTGATCACCACAATTTTGAGCCCAGTGATATACCTTCTGGTACCGTTTTAATGACCGAAAAAGATGCAGTGAAGATTACTGCGTTTGCTCACCAAGATTGCTGGTATTTACCAGTCACGGCAAAAATTGCCCCCGAATTTTACGAACACATTGATAATTTATTGGCATTAACGGCCAATACTGTGAAGGAATAATTATGGCATTTGATAACAAACTACTCGATGTAATTGCCTGCCCAGTATGTAAAGGGAAGCTTGCACTAAATAGTGATAGAACGGAGTTGTTATGTCGTTTCGATAGGTTGGCGTTTAATATTGATGAAGGTATTCCTGTACTTATCGAAGCCAAGGCAAGAAGTTTATCACTTGAAGAAGTCGAAGCCAGTCGATAGGGGGAGTTATGGCATTTACCGTAGTCATACCTGCGCGCTTTGGCTCTACTCGATTTCCCGGCAAGCCGCTAGCCAGTATTCAGGGTAAGCCCATGATCCAACACGTTGTAGACCGTGCGAATGAAGCTGGTGCCCAGCGTGTCATTGTGGCAACTGACGATAAGAGAATAGCTGACGTAGCTTCAAAATTTACTTCGGTTTGCATGACTTCAGCATCTCATCAGTCGGGTACTGAGCGTATTGCTGAAGTTATTCAGAATGAAAACCTAAACGACGATACTATTATCGTGAACGTCCAAGGTGATGAACCTTTCATTCCAGCAGAAAACATTCGCCAAGTAGCGACAAATCTAGAGCGTTGTAGCGAGAGTGCGATGGCAACCTTGTCTACACCCATTCTAGAGGTTGAAGATGTCTTTAACCCTAATATAGTTAAAGTCGTGACTAACGCTCAACAGCATGCACTGTATTTTTCTCGTTCTACCATACCATTTGACAGAGAAAAAATGATGGGCGGCGCGAAAGAAGCTGATATTGATCTGTACCAGCGGCATATTGGTATTTATGCTTATCACGCTCGGTATGTAAAACAGTATGTCGCTTATGCACCCAGTCAACTGGAACACATCGAATCGTTAGAACAACTTCGTGCCCTATGGTACGGCGATAAAATTCATTGCGAGCAAGCCAAAGGGAAGCCGCCTATCGGAATCGATACGCCTGAGGACCTTGAGCGACTGCTCAATACACTTAAATGAAATAATCAACCTACAGCATTGAAGGAATTGCTATGAATGTTGTGATCACTGGTGGTAACCGTGGAATTGGACTGGCACTTGCGAAACAGTATGTAGCGAAAGGTGCGAAGGTCTTCGTAACTTGTAGAAACGGATGCGATGACCTTAATAAATTGCCTGTGACTGTGGTAAAGGGCGTTGATGTCTCTAACCCTGATGCATTGGCTGACTCATTAAAGCCATTGTTGAATACCAAGATAGACCTATTGATAAATAATGCGGGTGTTTTAGGAAGAGAAGGCATTGAAGATTGGGACCCTAACACCATTGATTATCAATTTCGAGTCAATGCTCTAGGGCCATTGTTAGTGACGCAAACTTTACTCCCTGCGTTAGCAACAAATGCGAAAATTGCCATGATCACTAGTCGAATGGGATCAATGAAAGACAACACCTCCGGAGGCTATTATGGATACAGAATGTCTAAAGCTGCGCTTAATGCGGTGGGTGTATCATTAGCGAACGATCTTAAACCTAAAGGCATTGCTGTGGGTTTATTCCACCCAGGTTTTGTACAAACTGATATGGTAAACGGAAATGGCGATATCGATGCCGACACTTCGGCATCTCGCCTGGTATCTCGTATCGATGAACTAACACTCAAGAACACAGGAAGTTTTGTTCACTCCAATGGCGAATTACTTCCTTGGTAGTTTTATAACTGACTGAAAAAAGGTCGTTGTCGACCTATGCCTATCATCTTTTATCAAGTGATTTTGTCGGCATCCCAGTGAGGGTAGGCAACGACTTTTTACCGCACGCCGTGAACACGTCCGTGTGGGCTCGGCTTCGGCGATGTATGGACTCCACCACCTCACTTGAATAAGGTGGGAGTTTGCAAACCAAAGGAGTCCATACACAATGAATAATACTGTTATTTCTCTCGATTTGGCAAAACATGTCATT
>JALUXV010000065.1 GCA_027013165.1 Alteromonadaceae bacterium | reverse complement strand
TGCAAGGATGATTCACGTTCCAAATTCTAAAATGAATCAAGTGATCAGTTTTGTTCGACAAGATGATGCGAGTAAAGTCGCTGTTTTGATAAACTTCTCTGCATTATGCCAGCGGGTGCGTTTACATGACATTGTGGTGGAAGGTCGATACGAAAATGCGCTTGCCAATACACCCTGCGAATTAGATACGCGAAGTGAAGTGACTTTGGGTCCTTGGTGTTATCTGGTAGCTGTTCAAAGCAAAAATTAAAGGGGGTGTTGAGGAGATAGTCGAATACAAGCCGAGCTCCAAAGGAGAAACCCGGCATAATGAAACATCTCTAATGAATAAATGACTAGGGTTTAGATTCCATTTTCAAGCCCGAGGCATAACGGTGGTCAAAACCTTTCCATGGCGTTGGAACCTCTCCATTGACAGGCGCTTGATTACTGTTTCCTTCAACATTCAGATAGTCACAGAAGTCTGTTTGTGCTTTTACGTGGCAATTCATCAGTGCTAGGGCAAAATGCTCATTAATGGCATTCATGCTTTGTGAGCGCCACGCAGGCTCTATGTAATGACCAATATCTAGCTCGTTGCCAAATGCCGCGCTTGGTGCTGGGTGGGGTGCAATGTTGTGTCTTGCATTAATAAAGGTAAGTAATTTTGAGTCTTTGTTACCAGTACTATCGAACAACCAACGCATGCCCTCGTAGCCTGATACATCATCGTGATCACCCGCCACATAAAGCACGGGCACCTTCACTTGATTCAAAGCGTCTTCAGAAAATACGCGATGTTGACCACCCCAAGGTGCTAACGCCATCATTGCTTTCCAACGTGGATCTACTGCCGATGTATCTGGATTACCGCCCGCACAAGTATTGAGTAAGCCTTTGATCCCTTGAATTGTCGGTACATCTTCAATGCCTGTAAATGCGCCAACAGCTTGGTCCGAGAAAGCAAAACAGCCGCCCACAGTATTTACTGCGCCGTATCCACCCATTGAATAACCGATTAATCCTGCGTTGTTTGGATCTGACGCTTGCTTAAATTTATCGTGTTCAATAATGGCACTAAGCGTTAACACTTGGTCTCTGGAACGATTTAGTAATGTGCTTGGAAAACCTGCGAACGGGGCATTGATAAGGTCTACGTCAATATTGGTAGAGTCGGTATGATCTATCCCGGCAACAATATAACCATGAGACGCAAGGTGTTCTCCCAAATAATACATAATGGTGCGGTAGCCTGTGTAACCATGGGATAACACAATCACGGGGAACTTAGCTTCGCTTACGGCAACCTCACTATCACGATAGGCGCTACCTTGAATACTAAAAGGAATGCCACTGCGGGTTTCATTATCGTAAACGGCAAGTTCACCTTCCGCCTCGGCTGGGTACCACACTTCTAGTGTTAACTTTCTTTGCTCGATTTGTCCTGTGAGCGTCATTGTAGGCTCTGGGTAAGTAATAGAAAGTGTTGTCACTCCCACAGTGTATGCACCTGCATTACTCAGTTCAGGAGTAATATCGTTAGGGTAGTCTTTGTATAAATTCTCAGCTGCTTTCAATTGTTGAGCAGCTAATAACATCAGCGCTATCAGTAGGGTAAACGTTTTCATTTTTGTGTGATTTAGTGGTGAATTTGCGTCTAAGTATTGCGTTGGTAATTTGTAGATACAACAGTGTTAGCATTCTATCTATTGATACTCAGATATAACGAAATTCAATGGTCTTTCAGTGCATTGGAATTCAGGAGCATTCACGCGTTAGATATATCTTGTAACAAATACGCACTTTACAGATATCTGTGTTGCGATGGGGCAAAGTTCGCGCTATACCTCAAGCGTTCCAGTATTGTGAGTTTCCGTCTGAAATCTCATTTAATAATGCCACTTACCCGCAAATATTTGGCATAATGCTGCGCTTTATTACCCAAGAACTCACTATTTTGCTTTATGCCTTCAATTAACGACGTTTTTTCTTCTGATGGTTTGCTTGCCAAGGCAATCAATGGATTTGTTCCGCGTCAAGCACAAACAGACATGGCTATTGGTGTTAAGAAGGCTATAGACAACAGCAGCAGCTTGATTGTTGAAGCGGGTACGGGAACGGGTAAAACCTTCGCTTATTTGGTGCCTGCGCTGTTAAGCGAAGGCAAAGCCATAGTTTCTACGGGCACAAAAAACCTTCAAGAGCAATTATTTCATCGAGATTTACCCATAGTTAAAAAGGCACTAAAAAGTCGCCGTAAAACCGCACTATTAAAAGGGCGTGCTAACTATTTATGTTTGCATCGCATGGGGCAACACGGTGGTAATTCAACGCTTGTTGAAAAGGAAGTGTTAGGGCAGTTGTCAGAAGTTAGGCGATGGTCTACTACAACGAAAACCGGCGACATGGGGGAGTTAAAAACCCTACCCGAAGACGCAAAAGTGTTACCACTGGTGACATCAACCGTAGACAACTGCTTGGGCAGAGATTGTCCAGATTACGAAGAATGTTACTTAGTGCAAGCTCGCCGAAAAGCCCTTGATGCCGATATTATCGTGGTAAACCATCATTTGTTTTTTGCAGATATGGCGCTAAAGGACACCGGGTTCGGCGAATTGATCCCCGAAGCTGACGCTATTATTTTTGACGAAGCTCACCAGATACCAGACATTGCGAGCGATTATTTCGGTGAGTCACTTTCCACTCGTCAGATTAGCGAGCTGGCAAAAGACATCACTTTAATTGTGCGTACGGTACTAAAAGATGCCGGGCAATTGGATAAAGCGGCCGACAAATGCAAGATGATTGCAGCAGACCTACGATTATTGTTTCCAGAAACGCCACAACGAGGTAATTGGGCCGAAGCACTACAGCGAGACGATGTAAGAGATTTAATAGGCCGATTGAGTGAAGCGCTCGGTGTGCTACATGATATATGTAAGCTGCATGTGTCTCGGGATAAAGATCTCGATAATTTGTACGAACGAGTGGTATCTGCTCGAGAACAGCTCGATGCCCTAAGTGATGATAAACAAGAGAATGTTAGCTTGTGGTACGAAACCACTAATCGCCACTTGATCATGCACCTAACGCCCTTGTCAATTGCTGCTAAGTTTCGACGTTTTGTATCGTCACCCCCTCGAGGCTGGATCTTTACTTCGGCGACCCTAATGGTTAATGATGGCTTTGAACATTTTCAACGGCGAATGGGTTTGGAAGATGCCGCCACCTTAGGTTTGGACAGCCCCTTTGACTACCAACAGCAAGCCATGCTGTGCGTACCTAGATATTTGCCCGAACCAAATAGCCCAGGTATGAAAAAGACCCTATTGGATACCGCCAAACGTTTGATTAAGGCGAGCCGGGGTCGTTGTTTCTTATTGTTTACTAGTCACGCTATGCTTAGGGACATAGCCGCTAAGTTGGAAGATGCCATTGATAACCCACTTTTGGTACAGGGTACCACCACAAAACAGGCATTATTAGACGCGTACCTTGCTGATGAAAAAGCCGTGCTCATGGGCACAGGCGCTTTTTGGGAGGGCGTAGACGTTCGGGGCAGTGATTTGGTGTGTGTGATGATAGACAAACTCCCTTTTGCGTCACCAGACGACCCTTTGCTTCAAGCCCGTATGGACGATGTAAAGAAAAGAGGCGCCAATCCCTTTGCTATTATTCAAATTCCCCAAGCTGTCATTACTTTAAAACAAGGCGCGGGGCGGCTAATTCGAGATCCGTCAGACAAAGGAGTGTTAGTAATTTGTGATAACAGGTTGGTAACTAAACACTACGCCCAATCATTTGTGGGCAGTTTACCGGATATGCGTAGAACAAGAAGCTTAGATGAAGTAGAAGCCTTCTTAGAGAAAATTGATAATGAATAACACGATGAATATTTTGGCCATAGATACCGCCACTGAAGCCTGCTCTGTAGCGTTGATAACAGAAGGAGGAAGCGTATTTAGTCGTTTTGAAATTTGTCCTCAGCAACATAGCCAGCGTTTGCTACCTATGGTTGATGAAGTATTGGCTGAATCTGGCTATACACTGGGGGCACTTGATTTACTGGCATATGGCCGAGGGCCGGGAAGTTTTACCGGTGTGCGTATTGCGACGGGTATGATTCAGGGATTGGCCCTAGGTACAGGGCACTCAGTAGTGGGTGTGAGCACACTGGCGGCAATGGCTCAACAGCAAGTGGTTGCTTCAAACTCTCGCTTTGTAGCTAGTGCCATCGATGCAAGAATGGGTGAAGTGTATTTTGCTGTTTATGAGCACACTGCTAAAGGTCTGGAATTAGTTGTAGAAGAGCAAGTATGCCCGCCTGAAACTGCTGTAGAGTTACTCACTACATTGAACGTAGAATTTGACGCCGTCGGTACAGGTTGGGCTGCCTACGACGCCCTTGGTGCATTGACAAACACTGACAACATCACTGTGCTTTACCCCAATGCGGAATACATGTTACCGCTTTGTACACTTGCTCACAGCAAAGGCGAGGCAACTAAGGCTATTGATATTGAGCCTGTGTACTTACGAGACAAAGTGACGTGGAAAAAGCTTCCGGGAAGAGAGTAAAGGTTATTTCTACAGCTCAGGCGTGATAATTGCTAGTACACTTTTTTGCGTCAAAAAGTGTTGGTAGTTTAACTTCAATGGAAATTCGCTCTACAGGGCTAGTCTCATTATCAGATCCTACATCTGGAAAAAATGCCAGGGTGGAGAAGGTGGGCGATCGCCCGTCCACTGATAATGGCAAGCCGAGTAAGGTTGGCGTTGTTATTTCTCCTGATGAACAATCAACAGACAATGCAAAAGCCTACCAGCGTTTTATCAAAGAAGAGCACAGCTCATTTAGTCAACATGCTATCGCTTCTTATCAGCAGTTCGAGAAGCAATCTGAACGCGAGAACCTGCAAGCTATGTTTGGTGTAGATATCTATGCCTAAAAAGTGTAAATCCCATAAATAATTCATATTTAATGGCGGCACTTTTCTTCCGAATTATACTCAAATGTGTAGAATCTACGTATGGTTGCTGTATGCTTTCTCAACTAATCAATTGCTAGTAAGTAACTTTTTTTCAAAACTAGCAACAGGGGATTATGTATGAATATCAAAATATTATCGATTCTTTCGGTATTGCTCTTTAGTGGTTGTGCCATTGTTCCTGAAAGCATTAAAGTCGAAAATGAAGCAGGGTTAGTTAGCTACACTGAAGCCGTCACTACGAGTGCTTCGTCCCTAGGAAAACCAGTGCGTTGGGGGGGAATAATTGTTGGTGTAGAGAACAAACCCGACAAAACCTATGTCGAACTGGTTCATTTCCCGCTAAACAATTACGGTAAGCCAATGGAGCGGGCCGAAACTATCGGGCGTTTTAAAGCAGAGCTTGAAGGTTTTGTTGATCCTATCTTATTTGAAGAGGGGCGCAGTGTGACGTTTTTGGGCACGCTAGGCTCTCCTATTGCTGGCATGATTGGCGAACAACCTTATTCATACCCGATAGTTCTTGCAGAGGACTATCACATGTGGCGGGTGGATTCGCCTTATCACCCCAGTGGGTTGTACCTAAATTATCACGGTGGCTGGTATTCACCCTTCTTTTATCCGTATCACTTCCGTTTCCATCCCTGGGGACGCATGTGGTTGGCATATGATTATGCGCCCCGTCCGGTCAGATTCGTCGATCACAGAGCCGTAAAACTGCGCCCAAGGGTTTCTGCGCCTATAGTAATTTCCCCTCGTGCAGGTCAGTCTCGTCCATCTGTTCGAGGAGCACAGCCTCAACAAAGAGAGAACAGGAATAGCCGTGTGCGTTAGTTCTCAATGAGTGTAACGCTAGGCTTGTATAATATTTTACGAAAAGAGTGGCAGGTTTTTGCCACTCTTTTTTATTGAGGTGGCAATTTTTTGTGATTGTGGGGCGATGCATTGCCGCAATAAAGTGAGGTGGTATGAAAGAAAAAACGTTTCAAGTGGGGAATAGAAAATTTTGCGCACTAGTCAATAACAACAGTGGCCCAGTGGTAATAGGACTTCATGGCTTTCTTGACAACGCAGCTAGTTTAATACCGCTTGAGCCTTTTTGGGAAGGGTTTCAATTTATTGCACTAGACATGGCGGGGCATGGCCATTCGCAGCATCGCGCCGAGGGGGCACATTACAACCAGATAGATTACGTTCAAGACTTACACGAGCTGGTAACCTTGCAGCAATGGAGCGATGTGATACTTGTCGGCCACTCTTTAGGTGGCATAGTAGCCAGTATCTACGCCAGTTTGTTTCCTGAAAATGTGAAAGCATTGATCAGTATCGATGCTTGTGGCCCACTTACACAACCAGAAAGCACGACAGTGGAGCAGATGAGAGCGTCTATTTTAAGCCGACAAGGAAAGCATGCTTCTAAGCAGGTTAACGTAGAACTTGATGCGGCAGTAGCTGCTAGATGTCGCGTAACAGATATGCGGGAAGAGGACGCAAGTGCTATTATCAAACGAAGTGTTGATACAAACGATGCTGGGAAATCTTATTGGAAAAGTGATTCTCGATTGCGAACCAAGTCACCATTGCGCTTAACTGAATTGCAAGCGGAGAACATAATAAGGAATATCCAATGTCCTGTTTTATTGCTAGGGGCCGATGCGAGCTTTAAGCAGTTAAATAAAACCTATGAGCAAAGAAAGGAGTGGTTTAAAAATGCGCAATTTGTTCAGTTTGCAGGCGGGCATCACATTCACATGGAAAATACTGACAATATTGGTACTACAATTCGACGTTTTGTTGACCAAATGTAAACCGCATAGTTTATTTTTTTTTACACATTAGATACTATTCAAAAGTAATCAGACCAGTTGTTAAAAGGCGCGCACTATTAGGCGCGTTTTTTTCGAAAGAATATGTATAGGAGGTTTTGTGAATAAAACCTGGCTCGAACATTATGACCCTCGTGTATCACCTGAAATCGACGCAGATCGTTACGCATCGCTCGTTGATATTTTCGAACAATCCGTAAACAAATACAAAGATAGCGTTGCCTTTATAAATATGGGGCAGTCCATTACTTTTGCGGAACTTGATACTTTGTCTGCTCAGTTCGCAGCTTATCTACAAGCAAGTGGTTTGAAGCGCGGTGACGCGATAGCTATCATGATGCCTAACTTGCTTCAATACCCAGTAGCCATGTTTGGTATTTTAAGAGCGGGAATGGTTGTGGTTAATGTTAACCCTTTATATACCGCTCGCGAGCTTAAACATCAGTTAAATGATTCTGATGCAAAAGCTATAGTTATCGTCGAAAACTTTGCTTGTACCTTAGATGAAGTGCGTGCTGATACTAATTTAGAGCACGTGTTTTTGACCTCTTTGGGCGATATGCTTGGGGCACCGAAACGTTGGATCGTTAATGCCGTTGTAAAACACGTAAAGAAAATGGTGCCTGCCTATGAGCTCAAAGGTGCGATTCGCTTTATGAATGCGTTAAAGCAAGGTCAGTCCTTGACGTATACGCGCCCAGAAATTGTGAACAGTGACTTGGCTTTCTTGCAGTATACGGGCGGAACAACTGGGGTTTCCAAGGGCGCAATGCTTACCCATCGCAATATGGTTGCTAACTTAGAGCAGGTGGCAGGTATTCTAGAAACCGTTATTGACGAGGGAGAAGATTTCGTTGTTACTGCGTTGCCTCTTTATCATATCTTCGCACTACTCGCTAACTGTCTAGTATTTGTAAAATACGGATGTAAAAACTTACTAATTACTAATCCTAGAGATATGCCAGGATTTGTCAGCGAATTAAGCAAATACCCTTTCACTATATTGCCAGGCGTAAATACCCTGTTTAATGGTTTAATAAACACCCCAGGATTCGGCGAGCTTGATTTTACCAACTTTAAATTCGGTCTTGGTGGAGGCATGGCAGTACAGCGCCCTGTGGCTGAAAAGTGGGAAAAAATAACCGGTACTGTATTACTTGAAGGTTATGGGCTTACTGAATGTTCTCCAGTGGTTTCTGTGAACCCACCGCAAATCAAGGCATACAAAGGTTCTATTGGTATGCCAGTACCTTCAACAGACATTAAGTTGTTGGATGAAGACGGTAACCCCGTTGCCGACGGTGAACCCGGAGAGCTTTGGGTTAAAGGCCCTCAGGTGATGAAAGGGTATTTAAATAGACCTGAGGCGACTTCAGAAATCCTCAAAGACGGTTGGTTAGCCACGGGTGATATCGCCACTGTTGATGATGAAGGTTATTTCTATATTGTTGACCGTAAAAAGGATATGATCCTAGTTTCTGGGTTTAATGTTTTCCCAAATGAAATTGAAGAAGTGGCAGCGATGCACGTAGACGTTGTTGAAGCGGCAGCCATTGGGGTTCCTCATGAAGTAAGTGGCGAGGTAGTAAAGCTCTTTGTTGTTACTCAAAACGAAAGCCTCACAGAAAAAGATGTCATCGCACATTGCCGAAATCATTTAACTGGGTACAAGGTGCCCAAGCACGTTGTGTTTAAAAATGATTTACCAAAAACCAATGTAGGTAAAATTCTACGTCGGGAGCTTCGAGATTAACGTGAATCACGTATAAGGATCTTAGCAAAGCCGGCATTTCGCCGGCTTTTTAATTATTATGCAATATCAACTGGTAACAACTAACGAACAGCTTGATCGTGTGTGTGAACAAGCTAGCCAAAAAAGGGCTATAGCCCTTGATACTGAGTTTGTGCGCACGCGAACACTATCGCCCCACCTTGGGTTAATTCAGCTTTATGACGGAGAGCAGCTGGTACTTATCGATCCCATAAGTATCACAAACCTGCTGCCGTTTATTGCCTTGCTTGAGAACACTAAGGTTATTAAGGTGCTTCACGCCTGCTCAGAAGACCTAGAAACGTTTCTCAGTGCGTTTGACGCTGTTCCTACCCCAGTATTTGATACTCAGTTTGCAGCGAGTTTACTGGGAATGGGACCAACCTTGGGTTATGCCAAGCTAGTGGAAACCTTGTGTGGTGAAATACTCGATAAGGGAGAGTCTCGCACCGATTGGCTGGCGCGTCCGTTAAGGGAAGCACAACTGCAATACGCCGCTAATGACGTACTTTATCTTCTTCCTTGCTATGAGATCTTAAAGCAACAGATTCAAGAGAAAAACAAGCTTGAATGGGTGTATCAAGAAATTGCTCAGTTGGCCGAGAAGAAGCGTTCCAAGGTGCCGGAAGACTTTGCCTTTTTACAGATAAAAAACAACTGGCGTTTGTCTAGCGAACAGCTAACCGTTTTACAGGCGCTTGCGAGTTGGCGATTAACAAAAGCCAGAGAAAAAGATCTCGCGCTTAATTTTGTATTTAAAGAGTCTCATTTATTTGATGTGGCGCAGAAACTACCAGCTAGCAAATCGGGCTTGTCTCGTGTTCATGGTATTCCTCCGCAAACCATGCGCCGCTATGGCGATGTTATTGTTGCTTTGGTAGAAGAGGGCCGTCAACGATTTCAAAATACACCGGCACATTTGCGGTTACCCCAAGTAAAGCGCCTTATTGATATGCCTACTTACAAGAAAACGCTCAGCACTTTGAAAGATGTTGCTTCGAACATTGCAGAGCAACAAGGTGTAAGCGTAGAAGTGGTTGCTTCCAAAAAGCAGTTGAACCAACTGCTAAAGTGGTACTGGTTCCAATGGGACGAATGTCGTGTTCAAGGGCTATTACCAGACGTATTAGTGGGTTGGAGAGGCCCATTGTTTATTAATGCGGTGGAGCGAATCTTAGGGCCGTTTCCCGTAGTAGAATCAAGAGAATCAGTATGATTTGCGCAGTATATAAAACTCGAAAAAAAGCAGGAATGTATCTATACCTTCCTAAAAAAGACCACTTTGAATCAGTTCCAGAAGCACTGATGAAACAGTTTGGTACTCCTGAGTTAGTTACCTTAATTGCATTGGAAAAACGTGAGTCATTGGCAGGCGTATCCAAAGAAAAGCTTATTGCTGCCCTACAAGATCCTGGCTTTTACCTACAAATGCCCCCCAAAGAGAATGATTTGCTGGTAGAGCACAGGGTTAGCCAAGGCTTATCTCCAAGGGCTGATAAAGAAATCAAGTTATGATTAGGTGGTTTGTTGCAGTAGCCCTTTTTTGTGGCTTAGCGTTGTTGCCTGAAGCACGCGGTGAAGAAAAAAACGAAGCTGGATTTGTGCAATACGTTGAAGAACTGAAACAAGAAGCCATAGGACAAGGTTTTGAAGCCAGTTTTTTAGATAGTGCTCTTGAAAATATTGCGTTTCGAGCGACGGTTATTCGTTCAGATCGCAATCAACCGGAACGCAAAATTACCCTAGATTCGTATTTGGCAAGTCGTGTACCTGATTGGAAGGTGCAACAAGCGGTGGACAAGCTTAATGAGCACAGAGTACTACTGGAAGAAATAGGTGCAAAATATGGTGTGCAACCCCGCTTTATTGTTGCGTTGTGGGGTAATGAATCTAACTTTGGACGTATTCAAGGTAATTTTGATGTTTTATCAGCACTGGCCTCCCTTGCGTATGAAGGGCGTCGCGAAACCCTGTTCAAACGTAACTTTTTTGCCGCGTTGACCATACTTTCTGAGGGCCATATTGATCTTGATGCGTTTAAAGGCTCATGGGCGGGAGCCATGGGGCAAAGTCAATTTATGCCAGCGTCTTTTCTGCAATATGCTGTGGATTACGATGGCGATGGTAAAAAGGACATTTGGGGTACACCTGCTGATGTTTTTGCATCCATTGCGAACTATCTTTCATCAGAAGGATGGAATGATGACATTACTTGGGGGCGTCAAGTTAAGCTCACTCACCCCATACAAGAGTTTGGGTTGTCACGCCCGCTGTTTAAGCCGCTTACCCATTGGGGGGCACTGGGGGTAACACGCTATAACGGTTCACCCCTACCGACCAATGATATCAACGCCTCTCTAATTATGCCTGATGGTGAAAATGGGCGTATCTATCTGGTTTACCAAAACTTTCACACTTTAATGAAGTGGAATCGTTCACAATACTTTGGTGTATCTGTGGGCTATTTGTCAGACAGAATTAAGAAGGGTTTTTAATATGACCTACCTTCATAAAGACGCATCTGGACATACCATCGACCTAGAGGTTGGTAAGGCTGTGTGTATTGGTCGTAATTACATGGACCATATTAACGAGCTGGGCAACGCAGTGCCTACTAGCCCGTTATTATTTATTAAACCCAAGAGTGCGTTTTGTGACTTTGCGGAACCCTTTCCCATTCCACAACAGCAGGGCGAGTGTCATAACGAGTTAGAAGTCGCACTTTTACTCAAAACAAGGCTTACAAAAGCTTCGGCAGATGAAGTGTTATCTGCAATTTGGGGAGTTGGATTGGGGCTAGATCTAACCCTAAGAGACTTACAGCAATCGCTCAAAGAAAAAGGTCAACCTTGGGAGCGAGCCAAGGCGTTTGATTACAGTTGTCCGGTATCGCACTTCGTACCTATTGAGCAATTCACTGATCTTCAAGATTTACACTTCTCGTTGGACATTAATGGCGTTCGTCGTCAAACAGGCCATACTGCTCTAATGCTTACCAGCATTTGTGAAATGCTCGCGTTTATGTCTCACGCGTTTACGCTGCTTCCTGGTGATGTTGTGATGACAGGAACACCTAAAGGTGTTGGGCCATTGCAGGTGGGTGATAACATTGACGCAAGCCTTGAAAGCTATATGACTATTTCTACATCAGTGGTAAAAGAATGACACAGCTATACTGGGAAACGAAAACCTTAGATCAAATGACAGAGTCTGAGTGGGAGGGCATTTGTGATGGCTGCGCAAAATGCTGTCTCCACAAATTCATTGACGATGATACCGTTGAGGAACAAACATTTACCGATCACTTGGCACCCGACGAAAATATTCATTATACGAATATTGTATGTTCTTTGCTCAACACGAAAACTTGTCAATGTACTAAATACAACGAGCGTACTGTATTAGTTCCTGAGTGTGTAAAGCTGACGAAAGACAACCTAAAAGATATATTCTTTATGCCGCCGAGTTGCAGTTATCGCCGCCTGTACGAAGGACGCGGCCTGCCGAGCTGGCATCCGCTACTGAACAAGGGCAAGAAAACAAAAATGCACCAATTAGGCATGTCAGTACGGGGCAAAACCGTATTTGATTGCGATGTGGATATCGACAAGTTTGAAGATTATATTGCTATTTGGCCGATAGAGGACGTGGATTAACCTAGTCTATTCGCTGACGATACTGTAAAGCAGCGCATCCCTGCCAAAGATGCGCTTCTTGCAAAGCCCTTCCTTCATACCACCAATACGTTCTGCAACCCTTAAGCTCGCTTTGTTGTTTGGCTCTACATAACATTCAAGTCTATACAGATCCATTTGGTCAAAAGCTAACTTTTTAAGGGTTTCGCAAATAGCAGTAGCAAGTCCTTTTCCACAGGAATCTGGACGCAGCCAATAACCTAAATTTGCACAGCGATGAACAGGGTGAATGTAGTTGATGATCCCCATACCTAAACAGCGGCCGTCGTGTATCAATAGGTAAGCCAGTCCATAACCTGATTCCCTTGCTTGCTCTAAGGTTTGAATACACTGCTTGGTTGCTGAGGGGGTAACAGGGCACAAACTCGCACCAAGCCAAGGTTTGACGTGGTGCGCAGACTGCTGGCCAGCCTCACAAAGCATATCCAGATGTTTATTGGCGATACGCTGAACCGTTACAGGGGCATCAGTGGTCTGTATTGGTGGAAGGCGAGAGGGGAGGGTAGATAAGTCGATCAAAAGGGCTTCTTATCTAATAAGCGGCAAATGAACACACACGCAAACGCAATAAAGTAGGCTGCGAAAATATAGTACATCCACTGTGCCATTCCCATATCAAGAAATTTCCAACTGTCTTCTAAGCAGTCTCCTTCTGCGGCAAATACGGCGGGTAGCCATTCGTGAATTGCAAACCATGACGGGAAATTAGGCACAAATTCACAAGTGGCAAAAAACGGGTTTGCTGCACCCAAAATATCCACGTGTTCCCTTGCAATCAGAAACCCCCAGCCCGAAGAAACTGCCCAGCCAGCAAAGCCTAATAACCGAGTGAAACTGTTGTTCTTGATAAGTACCAGTGCACCGGCAACGACCACGCCATACATGGCAGTACGCTGGTAAATACACATAATACAAGGCTTTAAACCCATGCCGTATTGAAAGTACAAAGCGGCGATCTCAAGACTCAGCGCGGTGGCAAAAAGCACAAACCACGATGATTTGTGCTCTGCCCATGTACTTATGCGAGTGACTACACTACTCATTAATACTTTGCCTTAATGAGCAGTGCTACCACTGGCGGCTTCAACCGCTGAGTGGTGCTCTATGAGGTGCATGTCGTAAAGTACTTGAGTTGCATCTGCTAACCCAACATAGGTCGCGACTAAGCCAACAATAGTTAGCACTACTGTGTATGGCAGAGCCATGTAAACCATACGGCCGTAAGACAAACGCAATAGTGGCGCTATGGCAGAGGTTAACAAGAACAAGAATGCAGCCTGACCATTTGGTGTTGCAACACTTGGCAGGTTGGTACCTGTGTTAATTGCCACGGCTAACATGTCGTATTGGTCGCGAGTGATTTGGCCTGCTTCTAATGCTGAAGTTACTTCAGTGATATAAACCGAGCCAACAAACACATTGTCACTCACCATAGAGAGCACTCCGTTAGCAAGGTAGAACATGACCATTTGAGTTTCACCCTCGAAAGAAAGTACCCAATGAATCACAGGCTGGAATAAACCTTGGTCAATAATTACAGCAACTACACCAAAGAATACGCAAAGTAGCGCTGTGAAAGGAAGCGCTTCTTCAAACGCTTTACCAATCGCGTGTTCTTCGATAACACCACTGGTAGACGTTGCTAAAACAATAACCGACAGGCCGATGAGCCCAACAGAAGCCATATGAGTGGCTAGACCTACCACTAACCAAACACCAATCAGTGCTTGAACGATAAGCTTCGCTGTGTCTCGTTTACTGCGGCTTTTGTCCATTTGGTCATTGTAGTCTACAAGAATTTTTCTAACGGTCTCTGGCAGTTGAGCCCCATAGCTAAACCAACGCGCTTTTTCTAAAACAACGGTGGTCATTAAACCAAAAACAAATACTGGTATTGTTACTGGTGCCATACGAATGAAGAACTCAACAAAACTCCAGCCCGCTTTATCGGCAATAATTAGGTTTTGTGGCTCTCCTACCATAGTCATTACACCACCTAAAGCCGTACCTACAGCAGAGTGCATCATTAGGTTTCTTAAGAATGCGCGGAAATCATCGAGTTCACTGTGTCCTTTGTCGTGTACTCCTGCGTCGCTCGTGTGATCGTGATCTGAATGAAATTCTTTTCCAGAAGCAACTTTATGGTAAATAGAATAGAAGCCTAGGCCCACGCTGATAATTACTGCAACCACAGTTAGCGCATCAAGGAATGCCGACAAAAATGCGGAGGCGAAGATAAAAGAGAGCGACAAGACAAGCTTATTGCGAACTTTAATCACCAATTTAGTGAACAGGTACATCAGCAGGTCTTTCATAAAGTAGATACCTGCAACCATGAATACGAGAAGCAAAACAACCTCAAGGTTGACTTCAATCTCATGCATCATATGGCTGGGGCTTGTCATACCAATGAACATGGCTTCGATAAGTAGCAAACCACCGGGTTGAAGGGGGTAACATTTGAGTGCCATTGCAAGAGTAAAAATAAACTGGATAACAAGGGTCCAGCCTGCAATATATGGGTCTACTTGAAATAAAACTGGATTGATAAGAAGAAAGGCAATAATGGTCTTTTTGTACCAATCGGGCGCGTGTCCCAGGAAGTTCTTATAGACCGCTCCGATCATAGAGGTTTGCATGGGTTCCTGTTCCTTTTTGCAACAAAGTCGCTTGATAGCGAGCTTTATATTCGGTTATTGCATACAAAATGTTGCGTTTGTCGACGCCAAGTTATCGATATTAATGCAATTTTGCTGCTGTCATTATAGTCCGACATCAAATGTACACGAATTTGGTGTGTTGAGAAAGAAATTCACCGTCTCCAATAGGTGTTTTAACACTGCCTTAGGCCCTTTTTATTTACCTTTGAAATATCGAATATAAATGTGTGCATGTCATTTTGATAAGTGCTGACGCAGAACATCGGTTCGAGTCTTATGTTATTGGCAAAAAACTAGTTGAGTACAACACACTAGAAACTTCGGTTATTGTGCTAGGAACGAAGTGATATGAATTAAAATGTCCAACGCAGGTGGAGTTTCAGGTGACGCCCATTGTCAGGCATGCTTTTCGCCAGACCAAAAAAGCCAGGCAGGAAGTTTTTTCTGTCTAGTAGGTTGGCGATAGACGCCTGGTACGTGAGCGATTCCGAATATTGCCATTGGCTACTAAGGTCAACTCTTAAATAATGGGTGCTCCGTTCTGAACCCTGTTGGAGAACTGTGCCTTCGCTGTGTTTGGTGCGATAGTGATAGCGAGCCAAGGCTAACAGGCTCCATTTTTCGCTCAATTGATGACTGGTGTCTATTTGGAACTGCCACCTAGGAAAAGCATCATAGCTCTCTTGGTTTGACACATTTTGACTGCGAATATAAGAGGCGGTTAGGTTAAGTTCAGTATCTGGCCAACGCCCTTTAGTTTCCAATTCAAGACCGTACGACTTTTGCTCCCCATTGTTATCAAAGCCAAAGGCTAAATCTGAGCTATCGATGATTGTGGAACGAATCGCATTTTGCCACTTATTGTAAAACGCTACAGCGTTGAACAGCCAGTTGTGTCTAGTTTGCTGATACGCCAGTTCAAGTGTCGACAGGGTTTCAGGTTTAAGTGTGGGATTTCCTTGAAAAACCGGAGAGCCAAACAGCTCAAATACATTGGGTTTACGAAAGGCTCGCGACAGGTTTAGCGAAACCCTATGTTGTTCGGCTAAAGGCCATAGTAAGGACAAGCGAGGACTGGCCTGTAAGCCAAAATTTTCATATTCATCCAGCCGAATGCCATAGCTCAGTTGCCAAGGCCATTGCTCAAACTGAAATTTTCCGTCCAACAATAGACTGTGTGTATCGAGGTCATAACCTGATTCAGGGCGTATTATCTGTTCGTAACTGCCATCGGCAAACTCTGTTTGGGAAGAGAAATTGTCTAAGCCGGCATGGCGATATTGGTAGCCATAGGTTAGGTAATTTTGATCTCCATGAAAAAAGTACCCAGTGAGCTCAATGCCCCAGTGGCTTTCTTGTCTTTGTTCAGCGATAGAGGTGAAAAAATTGAAGACAGCTAAGGGTTCACTGTCTATTTGAAACTCATCCTGCTTTAACCAATAGTAGCCATTTAATTGAAATTGATGGCGTGAGGAGTAGTTCCAGCGACTAGTTAATTTTGTAATGCCGGTTTGGCTTTGGTAGTTAGACCAATCTTTATCCTGAGAATGAATAATTCCTGCTGAATTATCGGCTCCCGGAAGTTGATTACTATCGACTTGAAACCAATAGGCATTAAGTTGGGTCTCTATATCACCGTGGTTGAGTCGATATTTGATTTGTCCATTGATGGTCTCTTGTTCACCACTTCGTACGCCTTTACCCGAGTCTGATAAGTCTGGATAAAGGTAGTGATAGGTGAGTTGTTGATCGCCGATTTTACTGTAGTGAAGGTGGCCCATCAAACCTTGCTTCTCGCTATTTTGCCCTGCGGTGAAGGCTGCCGAACGATAGTTTTCGCTTCCCACATCCAGCCAGAATTGACTGTCGGTCTCATCGGATATTTCAGCGGTAGTTAAACTTATAACACTGTGAAAGGCATCGGCACCGTGCAGGGCAGATCCCGGCCCCCGAACCATCTCAACCTGAGAGAGTCCTGTGAGGGCATAACTGTCTATGCTGCTAATAGCATGGCTCTCTCGTAGAGTGCTCAGAGGAATTCCGTCTAACAGTATGGCGTTACCTGAACTGGAGCTGCTAGTTAGGTAACCACGGACCGCTAGCAAACGATTAGCACCAAAGCCTGGACTAATGGAGGTTGAAGGAAATGTCGCCAGAAGTTCTCCTAAGTTTCTGCTCCCTAGTCGCTCCCACCGATTGGGTTGTGCCACGGTTACACTGGCTGCGGTATCTTTTTGGGTCACGATAACTGAAGACGTACTTGTTACTTCTACCTGAAGTAACTCTTCAAGCGAAAGATCAAACAGACTCATGGGTTGCTCAGCTCTTACTGTGAGTCCACAGCTAAGCAGAATTGAAAAGAGAGCGATACCGCCCTGACTTAAACGCATTCCTAACTCCAGTGTTTCAACCTAATAAAGTGTAGCAAGGTTGCCATGGCTCGCCACCGAGAATTTGGTGCAAGTAGTCCCTTCCTGACAAAAAACTGCGTCAGCAATAAAATTTAGATCGAAAGCAAAAGGATGAATGTAGGTTACAACTTTTATTTTGGCTTGCTTTTTCATAAATTAGGAATTCTTGAAGCTGTTTTTCTAGTACTTTGGCAGCGACTTTCCCTGATGTGAAATCCGCTTTTTAACTTCCTTATCCCAAGGTGCGGTTTACGTATGCACCCGCCACTCAAACTAAGCTGCATATTTGCTTAAAAAAAATCTCGCAAAGGAAGAATTTCAAGTGATTCTTAGGTGATTACAGCATTATTGATAGATAGTTTTGATTGTGCTAAACAATGCATCTGGTACAATCAGTTGCAGAAAAGCAAATACGTGTAGGCGTGAAAGTATGATTTATAAGGCTCAGAGCCCAGCAGGGTTCGCCGAAGAATATATTGTTGAGTCAATTTGGAGTGGGCGTTTTCCACCAGGCACTATCTTGCCTGCCGAGCGCGAGTTGTCTGAATTAATTGGCGTTACACGTACTACACTGAGGGAAGTGTTACAGCGCTTGGCTCGCGACGGATGGTTAACTATTCAACATGGTAAACCTACCAAGGTAAACAATTTCTGGGAAACCTGTGGTCTCAATATTCTTGAAACCCTAGCAAGGCTTGATCAAGATGGTATTCCTGAACTTGTAGATAATTTGTTGGCGGCTAGAACTAACTTGAGCGCGGTATTTATTCGTGGTGCAATTCGCCACAACCCTCAAGCGTCAGCTGACATTATTGCTCGCTATAAAACTGTTGAAGAAGATGGTTTAGCGTTTGCGCAGTTCGACTATCAGCTAACACACGATTTGGCACTTGCATCAAACAACAATGTATTTGTCCTTATGATGAATGGATTTAGAGGCTTATATTCTCGTATCGGTGGCTATTTCTTCTCTCATAAAGCGGCTCGTGATGTTGCTTTGGCGTATTACGCTGAGTTATTGGCCGCAGCTCAAGATGGCAACTACGATGCCGTACCACTTATTGTAAGAAATTACGGTATTGAAAGTGGCAAGGTGTGGCAGCAAGTCCGAGACAACATGCCAAACGACATAGTGGATTGATCGAATTCAGTACCAGTTGTACTTACTTTCAAGACCCCAGCTATTTTGCTGGGGTTTTTTGTTACTGATTGTTACAAAGGGCCTATATCTTGTAACAGCTGATGAAATTGTGAGTATACTCGACCATGTTCCAACTCAATTACAACAAGGAATATCAATGAAAACTACATGGACAGCACTTGCTGGCATCATGTTCCTAGCGGCATGTACCCCCGAAAAGACAGAATCAGAGGTTTCACCGGTGCAAGAACCTATCGTAACGCTTCCCGCACTTAATACTACTGCGGTTGCCCCTGTGGCGAAAAAAGTGCCTTATGAAATGACTGCGCACGGCGATACTCGTGTAGACAATTACTATTGGATGCGCGACGACTCTCGCACTGACGCAGAAATTCTTGGCCATCTAGAAAGCGAAAATGCTTACGTAGAAACCGTGTTGGCGCCTTTGAAAGAACGCCGCGAAGCACTTTTTGAAGAGCTTGTAGCACGAATCGAGAAAGATGATTCAACCGTGCCTTATTTTGAAAACGGCTACTGGTATAACGCCAACTATTCCGGCGACAAAGAATATCCTGTTTACATTCGTAAGCCTTCACTTGACGCAGAAGATGAAGTTCTACTTGATGTAAATGTAATGGCAGAAGGCCACGATTACTTCTCTATCGGTGGTATTGCTGTTAGCAAGAACAACAAGCTAATGGCCTATGCCCAAGACACGCTTAGTCGTCGTATCTATACGATTTATGTACAAAATATCGAAACTGGCGAAATGTACGATGATGTACTTGAAACCACATCTGGACAAGTATTTTGGGGTAATGACAACCAGTCTTTATTTTACATAAAGAAAGACCTACAAACCCTGTTGGGCTATCAAGTGTACCGTCATACGCTGGGCACACCGCAGTCTGACGATGTTTTAATTTATGAAGAAACAGACACAACGTTTTATACCTTCCTTGGTGAGAGTAAAGACAGAAGTGATATCTACATTTATCATAGCCACACCGATAAAGGTGGGGTAACGGTTATTGATGCGGATAATCCCACTGCACCAACTAAAACGTTTTTGCCGATTCAAGACGGGCATGAATACGATATTGCTAAGTTAGGTGATGATTACTATGTGCGCACTAACTTAGATGCAAAGAACTTCCGTATCGTAAAAGTCAGCGGTGAAAACACACAAGACACTAGTGCTTGGGTTGATGTAGTTGCCCATAACCCTGATGTTTTCATTCAAGATATGACGGTGATGGGTAATCACCTCGTCGTGAAAGAGAAAGTGAACGGCATGCTGCGTTTAGTAGCGCATAACCTGACCACAGGCGAGCACGTTGTTATTCCTACAGAAGATCCTGTGTTTGGCGCTTACTTCACGGGTAACACGCAAGCAGACGCTGATCACGTGCGTATTTATTACAGCTCGCTGACTACACCGCCAAGTATTTATGACGTAGACCTGAATACCCTAGAGTTTACACTGAAAAAGCAAAATAAAGTTTCTGATGACTTTGATGCCGGCATGTACGCGTCTGAGCGTGTCATGATAGAAGCGCGAGATGGTGTCTCTGTTCCAGTTTCTTTAGTGTATAAAAAATCGACGTTCAAAAAAGACGGTACTAACCCCTTGTATCAATATGCGTATGGTTCTTATGGCTCAACCATCGAACCCACCTTTAGAAGCAGTTGGGTATCGTTGTTAGATCGCGGTTTTGTTGTTGCCATTGCTCATATTCGCGGCGGTCAAATGATGGGGCGTGAATGGTACGAAACCGGCAAGATGGGTCAGAAAATTAATACCTTTACTGACTATATCGATGTGACCAAAGGTCTTATCGCGCAAAACTACGCTGACAAAGATCGCGTATTCGCCATGGGCGGAAGTGCCGGTGGTTTATTGATGGGCGCTATTGCCAACATGGAGCCGTCACTTTACACCGCAATTAGTGCGCATGTGCCCTTCGTCGACGTAGTAACGACTATGAGTGACGCTAGTATCCCTCTTACTACTGGAGAATATAGCGAGTGGGGTAACCCTGAAAATGCAGACGAGTACGCTTATATGTTGTCGTATTCACCGTATGATCAAGTGGCAGCGCAGGATTATCCACACATGTTGGTAACCACAGGTTTGCATGATTCACAAGTACAGTACTTTGAGCCGATGAAGTGGGTAGCTAAGCTTCGTGAGTACAAAACTGATGACAACTTGCTGCTGTTCCAGACGAACATGGAAGCAGGGCACGGCGGTGCATCAGGCCGTTTCAAACGTTTTGAGTCTACAGCCCTTGAATATGCGTTTGTGCTTCACTTAGCGGGTATAGCCGAGTAATTAGAAACAAACTCTAATTTTATAAGGGTATACGGATTTAATGGTTGATGGGGCACCTTTACCCCACCAACCTGATACCATTATCAGATGGTTGATAGATCGACTCCGTAGTTGAGTTCCTCTGCG